>NZ_JBFUBG010000002.1:0-225266 GCF_056405875.1 Rhizobium sp. P1_E6
GTCGCCATCCATGGCACATGCCAGGGCGTCTGCTCCGCGAACATCCTCTGCATATCGATGCAGAGATGGATCCAGTTGTCGGGCATGGAATCTGCAGCTTCAAGCATTCAGGGCGAATTGATGCTGGGCAGAAAATCCTCGACCTGCTTGCGGTCAGTTGCAGAAAGCGACTGCACCTGTTCTTGCCAGAAGCGTTCGGCCTCGGGCGGATCCTTCTCCCACTGGCGTACAGTGGTGATGTTGTCGTCGATCTTGGAGCGGCGGTGTCCGCCGAGACGCAGATATTCCTTGGCGATCCGCAGGCTCCTGGTTTCCGTACCCTTGTTGGTCTCGTTCATGTCATTGATCTCCGTTGCTTGCTTGGCGATGGAAACGCCTCACTTTACACGCGAGCCCGGCCGGCATTTTAGCATGTTGATGGGCCAAGATCCCGGCGGGAGTGACGGCGGCGCGATGATGACATCAGAGCCATCCAGCGCCGCGCATTTGGCAAGTTCAAAACCGATGCCGGTGGACGCCCCTGTAACGACGGCGAAAGCCTTTATCGAAGCAATATCAGCCATGTCGCTTCTCCTTATGGCTTGAGGACAACCTTGATGCAGCCGTCCTGCTTGTCGCGGAAGGTCTTATAGAGGTCAGGGCCATCCTCCAGCGATGCGCGGTGGGTGATGATGAAGGACGGGTCGATCTCGCCCTTCTGGATGCGCTCCATCAGCAGCGGCAGGTAGCGCTGCATCGGTGTCTGGGCCATCTTGAAAGTCAGGCCGCGGTTGATCGCCGAGCCCATCGGGATCTTGTCAAGCAAGCCGCCATAGACGCCGACGATGGAGACCGTGCCGAAGTTGCGGCAGCAATAGATCGCCTGACGGAGGACATGGGGCCTATCCGTGCCCATGAAGGTGGCCACCTTGATGCGGTCGAGGCGGGAATCCCAGCTTGCCGAGGCATCGGCCTCGGTTCCGACCGCATCGATGCAGGCGTCGGCGCCGCGTCCCTGCGTCAGCTCCATGATCCTGTCGTAGATATCTTCATCGTGGAAATCGAGGGTGATGGCGCCGGAGGCCTGCGCAAGCGCCATCCGCTCCGGCACGGTATCGACGGCGATGACGCGTTCGGCGCCGAGGATGAAAGCAGATTTGATCGCCATCTGACCAACCGGGCCGCAGCCCCAGACGGCAATCGTATCGCCCGGCTGGATGTTGCAGAAATCCGCTGCCATATAGCCCGTGGGGAAAATGTCTGACAGGAAGAGAACCTGCTCGTCCGTCAGCCCGTCCGGAACCTTGATCGGGCCGACATCGGCATAGGGTACGCGCAGATATTCCGCCTGTCCTCCGCTATAGCCGCCAAGCAGATGCGTATAGCCGAACAGACCGGCCGGGGAATTCCCCCACATCTTTGTGACCTTGGCGGGATCGGGATTGGAGCGTTCGCAGCCCGAAAAGAAGCCTCGTTTGCAGAAGAAGCATTCGCCGCAGGAAATGGTGAAGGGAACGACGACGCGGTCGCCGATCTTGAGATTGCTATTGTCCTTGCCGAGTGCGACGACCTCACCCATCGTCTCATGGCCCATGATATCGCCGCTGTGCATGTCGGGCATGACGCCGTTGAAGAGGTGAAGATCGGAGCCGCAGATCGCACAGGCCGTGACCTTGATAATCGCGTCGCGGCCATCCTCGATCTCGGGATCGGGAACGCTTTCGCAGCGTATGTCATGCTTGCCGTGCCAAGTGAGCGCCTTCATCACATTCTCCTTTTCTCCGTCGTAGAACTGCTCACTGCCGGAAATGATCCCAACGCAATCACGAAATATTAAGGTGAGGACCATGAAGGGCCGGGAGGTTCTTTTATCGAGACGGCAGTCAAGCTGTCTCAAAATCCCTCAAGGAGAATCTATCGTGGCAAACCAAGGCCGTTCACACGAACATCACGTCAAGGCTGGCGAACAGATCAACAAAAACAGCCGATAACCTTTGAAACAATCGAAATTAGCCCGCAAAAGCGGGCTTTTTTCATGTCTTCGGATGTTGTCGGCCGCATGTGTTTTTGGCGGATCCAATATTCAGCTACCGCTATCGTCCTCGCCTGGATACTGCTTCTCCTTGAGCAGCCCGGCCAGATGAACCGTGTTGCGCGCCAGCGTGTCGACCGTCGTCGTGACCACTTCAGGCACGTCGTCGAGATCGACGAAATTGGTGCTGCCCATGGCTTCGCCCACCCAGTAAGCCACAGCATTGGCGGGGATAGTGAAGCCGACATCGTTCAGCGCCTGATAGAGTTCCGCCGAGACATGATGGGCACCGTCCTCATTGCCAACAACGGCGACGGCCGCGACCCGTCCGTAAGAGATCATGCGGCCTTGCTCATCTTTTTCTTCCAGAAATGCATCCATGCGTTCCAAGGCGCGCTTTGCGACACTGCAGGGCTGGCCCATCCAGATGGGCGTGCCGAGGATGAGGATATCGGCGTCGAGGATCGTCTTGCGAATATCGGGCCACGCATCGCCCGGTCCCTCATCGGAGGTGACACCGGGCAGGATGTTGTGATCGGCGAGGCGGATCGTTTCGGTCTCGACGTCTTCCTTGCRCATTGCCTCGGCAATGAGCGACAGCATCCGGTCGGTTGAGGAGGGCTCACCGCCGCTCGATTTCAGGGTGGCATTGAGGGCAACGGCTTTGAGGGGCACGATCGATCTCCACGTTGTTCGTTCGCACACAACCTGGGACGATGCTCATGGTTCCCCACGCCTGAAACGCAAAAGCGGCGGAAAACCGCCGCCTCATGAAAACTTGTTCATAATCAGAGACTTATGGCAATTTCTTCACTCGATCGAGCCGACAGCCATTTCATCGACCTGGCGGGTCAGGGTCAAGCCGATGACAGGGATCATCTGGCTTTCGACCTTGACCGAAACGGTGACGTTCATGGTCTTGTCGTCGCGAACGCGGGCAATCATCGCGCCGTTCAGCTTTGAGCGATTGATGCCGACGACGACGGTGTCGTTGGTGACGGCGCCGGAGACGATATCGAGGCCCTTGCCTTCAGCGCCGTCCAGGAACTTGCCCTTGTAGGTGGAACCGGACTGCGAGATGACGGCGCTCATCGGCTGCTTGAAGACGCCGACGCGGCAGGTACCGTCGAGCTTGATGCCGGCGGGGGAATCATCGGCCGGCGATCCGACAAGATTGCACGTGAATTTCGTGCCCTTGTACTTGCCGGCGACGATTTCGCCCGGACCCTTCCAGGTACCGGAGACGGATTCGAAGAAGGCCTTGTCGCGGGTCGCCGCAGAGGCATTGGACGTGACGTCTGCCACCGGAGACAATGCCGCGGCGGCCAGGCCGCATACAAAAAGAAACTTGCGCGAGTACATGGATTTTCCTTGGCAAACACCACTCGGGAACTGGCACGAAGTTTTGCCGGAGAATGGTTAATGCTTTCTTTCCGAGGCGCCGAAATGCGTGGGAATACAGGGGCTTTCGCAAGGCAAGGATTCTGAGGTCGCGCCTTTAGCACATTGAATCCGCTTGAATTTTTTGCGTCCAAAGCAAAAAGGCATGAATATGTCAAAATCTGGCGTCTTGCTTAGGAATTACCATTGCGCGCGGTCATCGAGGGCGTCAGGTCACCGATGAAATCGCCGATTCCCGGCCGTTTCAACGCCCGGAACGTCAGCGGACGGCAGAGATCCATGGCGGCAATGCCGATGCGCGCCGTCATCAGCCCGTTGATGACGCCTTCGCCGAGTCGGGCCGAGAGCTTCGAGGCAAGCCCGTGGCCCAGCACCTGCTGCACGAGGCTGTCGCCGACGGCAATCGAGCCGGTCACCGCAAGGTGGGCGAGAACATCGCGCATCAATCTCAGCATGCCGAGCGTGCCGGGACGACCGCCATAGAGCTCGGCCATGGCACGGATGAGACGCGCCGATTCATAGAGGACATAGAGCAGGTCGACGATGGCGCGCGGGCTGACGGCCGTGACGATCGAGACGCGCTTTGCAGAGTTGACGATCAGCGCGCGAGCTCGCCGGTCCAGCGGGGCGAGCAGTTCGCGCTCGGCAAGTGCAATCAGGTGCGGGGGATCGATGACCTCGCCCTCGGTTTCCTTGAGCGTGGCTCGACCTTTTGCCGTCTCGGGCTTGTTGCCGAGAAGGCCCGTCAGGCGAGCGATAACCGCGCGAGCCTTCGCTGGCCGGGTTTCAACGATCGCGGCATCGGCTTCGGCCTTGATGATCTGCACCGCGGCAAGCCGCATCATGCCCGCCGTTTCCCGGATGACGATAGCGATGACGGCAAGGATGCCGATCGCCAAGACAGCAAGCGCGGTATAACCCAGCCAGTCGGCGCGACTGAAGAGATCGCGGATCAACCGATCGGTCCAGAGGCCAAAGGCAAGCGACAGAAGAATGCCGAAAGCGCCGGCGGCGATGCTGGCGAACGAAGTGCGGCGCTTGCGTGGTGCTGCGACCGGCAGCGGGCTCAGATCCTGTTCCGGATTGAGGAAGGGATCTTCCTCGTCAGGCGTCAGCACCACCTCACCGGTGAAGCTCGCGGGCTTGCGACGTTCCGTGCGCGGGGCTTCGGGCGCGGAGTTCTCTTCCTCGTAGGTGAAGGCGGCGGGCGCGCGGCGCGGATGATTGGGCTGGTCGATCGGCGGCTTGCTCATGCGAGGCGGTCTCCGAACAGGAACTGCATGGCGCGGTCGAGGCGGATATGCGGCACGGAGAGTTTGATACCGCCGCCGGTTTCCTCGAGCTGCGGCGGGCGGAAGCGCACGACATTGACGTCGGGCAGCTCGACCGAGGCGTCGCCTGCCTCGATGCGCTCGAACAGGGATTCGGGATTTTCCGGAAGATCGCCAGGGAAGATCGCCGTCTTGCGCTCGCCGTCGAAGATCTCGCCGGCAATCTTTTCGCCTGCGATGKGTGTTCCGACGATGACGGGCAGGTCGTTGCCGTCGCGGCGCACAGTTGCCTCCCGCGTGGCGCGCACGGAGGCTAGCGCCATGACATCGATGCCGGCGCCGGCCATGCCGATACGGTCGATGGCGCGGTCGACGAGACGGCGCGTCAGGCGATCCAGCCGGTCGTGGCTTTCGTGGTGCAGATGGTCAGCCTTGGTGGCGGCGACCAGAACGCGGTCGATGCGACGGCCAAGCAGCGAGGAGAGGACGGAATTGTTGCCGGGGCGGAAGCAGGCGAGCACATCGGTCAGCGCCCGTTCCAGATCCTGCACGGCTTCAGGCCCGCGGTTCATGGCCTGCAGCGCATCGACCAGCACGATCTGCCGGTCGAGCCTTGCGAAATGCTCCCGGAAGAAGGGTTTGACGACGACGGACTTATAGGCCTCGTAGCGCCGCTCCATCATCGCCCAAAGGGAACCTCGCTCCGGCTTTCCGTCCGCGGGCAGGGCAAGCGGGGCGAAGGTCAGGGCAGGCGACCCATCGAGATCTCCAGGCAGCAGGAAGCGGCCGGGCGGCAGGGTGGAAAGCGAGCGCTCGTCGGCCTTGCAGGCCTTCAGGTACTCGGCAAAGCTGGTTGCGAGGTCGCGGGCCACCATTTCATCGGCCGAGGCGGTAATGTCTGTCACCTTCGTCAAGGCCAGCCAGTCGCTCGACAGTTCGGCGCGGATGCCGGTTGCGGCAAGTGCGATCGTTTCCTCGCTGAAGGTACGGAAGTCCTTGCCGAGCAGTGGCAGGTCGAGCAGCCATTCGCCGGGATAATCGACGATATCGATCGACAGCCGGCCGGGCGAGAACATGCGCGTCCAGGAACTGGCGCTTTGATAATCGAGCGTGATGCGCAGCTCGGAAATCGCGCGGGTGGAATCCGGCCAGATGCGCTCCTTCACCAGCGCGCGGATATGATCCTCGTACTGGAAGCGCGGCACGGCATCATCGGGCTGCGGCTCCAGACGCACAGCCGAAACACGACCGGACTGCACCGCTTCGAACAGCGGCAGGCGGCCACCGTGCAGGAGATTGTGGACCAGCGAGGAGATGAAGACCGTCTTGCCGGAACGGGAAAGTCCGGTGACGCCGAGCCGGATGGTCGGATTGACCAGACCGCTGGCGCGGTCTGCAAGATTGTCCAGCGCGATCAGCGCATCGTCGGCAAAGGATGTCAGGCGTGGCGGCAAATCGGAATCCCTGATGGCACTGCCTGCAATATAGGGAAGGGCCGCTGCCTGAAAAAGAAGCGGCGCGAAAAGCTCTAATCGATAACGAAATCGACCAGTCGCCAGATAGAGGCCGACGCATCGTGATCGATGACGGCAAGACCTGCGGTCGGGAAGCCGGTCGGCAACGCGGCGACCATCGCCTCTTGGCCGATCAGCGCCTGCAGGGCCTGCTCCATGGTCGGGTTGTGGCCGACGAGCATGACGGTGCCCGCATCCTGCGCATCGATGATTTCGAGATATGTATCGACCGAGGCGTTGTAGAGCGTGTCGACGAAGCGCATGTCGAGCGTTTCGCCCATGGCGCGATGCACGGCCTCGGCGGTGTCACGGCAGCGAAGCGCGGTCGAGCTGATCAGGACGTCCGGACGGTAGCCCTTGTCGGCGGCGCGGTCGGCGACGATCTCGGCATCGCCGAAACCCTTCTGGTTCAGCGGGCGGTCGAAATCGCGCTGTCCGGGCTCGGCCCACGCGGCTTCGGCATGACGGAGGAGATAGATCCGGTTGGGCGGAGGCAGGAGGGCGGCCATGGGCAAATCCAGCTTCTAACGGAGCCTTTTCAGTAGCGGTTGCGATCCGGCAACGTCAACCGTCCGAAGGCTCCCAACGGCGCAAAAGCACGGTCCCAACACGGCATTTTGAAGGCGAAGCAAAAATTGTTGTTCGGAATAATGATGGGAAAATAGACTGTTAGCTAAAATTTGTGACAGATTTAAAAATCTGTTTACCTGTCTATTTTGGCTTGAATCACGGCTAGCGCTTGGGATATACACCCGGCCAGATGAGATGTTCTTCAGGAGAATCGCGTTGAGTGAGAAGATCGATCTTAGCAATTATGCTCCCTCGGAAGACGAGGAGTTCATGAACACGAACCAGCGGGCTTACTTCAGAGGCAAACTGGTCGCGTGGAGAAACGACATCCTTAGAGAAGCGCGCGAAACTCTCGACCATCTGGCAGAAGAAAGCGCAAACCATCCTGACCTCGCAGACCGTGCATCCTCTGAAACCGACCGGGCTATCGAACTTCGCGCCCGTGACCGTCAGAGAAAGCTGATCTCCAAGATCGACGCAGCGCTGCAGCGCATTGAAGATGGCACCTACGGCTATTGTGAGGAAACCGGCGAACCGATCGGCCTCAAGCGTCTCGACGCCCGCCCGATCGCCACGCTGTCGATCGAGGCGCAGGAACGCCACGAGCGCCGCGAAAAGGTTTACCGGGACGAATAATCGTTTCAAGACCGGCAAAGAATAAAGGCACCGCGAGACGATCGCGGTGCCTTTTTGGTTTTGGCGCTCTTCGCTCCGGGCCCCTAGGCCGCGGCTTTACTTGTCTCGGTTGACGCTCATTTCGCCGAAGATGCGGGCAACTTCCTTTTGAAGTGCTGCATCAGCGCCCGTGATCGGTGCCATTTCGGGGTCGCGGCGCGGCATTGATCCAGGCTGAGAGGAGACGGGCTGCTGTGCAGGGCGCGCCTGCTGCGCATTGGGCGCGGGAGCCACGCGATCTGCGGCGACATTACCGGTTATTTCCTCATCGAGGACGCGCTGGAAATCCCGGCGGATGGCGGCCGATTGCGCGCCGCCGTCTTCCGTTGCGACCGGTGCACCGCGCGAAACGGGCGGCGTGGAAACCTCCGGTTCGATGCGCTGTTGCGGCAGCACGCGCTGGCGGGCTGCATCGAGGATATCGGCGGCGTTGGCCGCATCCGGCATCGGCTGCGGAACGGGACGTTCGGGCTGGCGCGGCTGAACCTGTGGCGGGCGCTGCAGACCGTCACGCTCGGCTGTGAGGGGCGGAGCCGACATCTGCGGAGCGGAACGTTCCGGCTGGCTGGACATCGGCTGGCCCGGCGTTTGCTGAGCGGACATTTGCTGAGCGGACATGGGCGGGGCAACGGCCGGAGCGACCAGGGGTTCGGGCCGCTGGCGGATGGGCTCGGCCGGCGGGGCGATGACTGGGGGAGCGATGACGACAGGTGCAGGTGTCGGCGCCGGTGTATAGGTTTCGAAATCGGGTTCGGCGCTTGCAGCAACAGCCGGCGCGACGGAAGCGGCGACCGGCTGCTGCGGTTCGCGGCGCGGCTGGATGACGGCCCGCTCCTGGACGACTGGGCGTTCCTCGACCGGCTGCGGGCGGAACTCGGCAGCCGTTTCGACTTCGGGTTCCGGCAGGATGCGGCTTTCGATGACGATATCAGTGGGGCCGCCGATCATGACGAGATGTTCGACATTGTCGCGGCGCACGAGCACCAGGCGGCGGCGAGCATCGACAGCGGCGGCATCGAGAACCTGAAGGCGCGGCTGGCGGTTGCGGCCGCCACGGACGAAGGGCGAGGGCGCGCGGTTGCGCATGAACCACAGGATGGCGATGAGCAGGATGAGGGCAATACCGACACCGCCGGCTGCAAGCAGGAAGCGGCTACCGTAAGCTCCTACAACATCATCGAACATAGGCACTCACTCCATTTCGCATTATGGCACAACAGACGACTTTTCCGCTCCTTAGGCAAGAGCTGGCGGGTCTGTCCAGTCGCCGCCGAACGCGATTTCGTGTTGTGCAACCTATTTGATAGAACGGGGTCAGGGGCAAACTGGCGCGTTTGCCTGTGAATTCAAGCAGTCTGATGAAAGCCTGCTGTTTTTGAGGGCGCAGCAAGTTGATAAGAAGGGATAGACTGCCTGATTCCTGCTGCGTATCGGTGTACGCACGCAGCCGGAAGGGCTCATGCGAGGAATAAATGACGAAATCGCGTCAGGTCGACGACTATAACGCGCCGCTTGTGGATCGTGGGGGGCGTTCTGGCACGGCAATACGCATCATCCTGCTGGCGATCGTGCTGATTGCGGCGGCCGCGGCCTTTGTCTTCTTCAAGGATTCGCTCGGCAACGAGCTGGTGCTCGGCTGTCTCGGCGTGCTCGCCATGGTCGGCATCTTCTTCCTGGTATCCTCGGTCATCGGCTTCATCGAGGTGATGCCGCAGCGCCAGTCCGACAGCTTGGCGCGCGCCTTTTTGAACAGCCACCCCGATGGATCGCTGATCACCGACGACAAGGGCCGCATCGTCTACGCCAACGCCGCCTATGGGGCGCTGACGGGCGCCCGCAAGGCGACCGAGGTGCAGACGCTGGAGACGTTGCTGTCGCGCCACCGCGAATCGAACGAGGCGCTCTACCGGCTGGTGAACGGCCTGCGGGAAGGCCGCGAAGGCCGGGAGGAATTCCGCCTGCTGCGTGCCGTCGGCCCCGGAAGCAGCGCCGGCGCCCATTGGTACCGCCTGAAAGCTCGTCTCTTGACGCCGGAAGAGGGCGACGGCAAGCCGCTGCAGATCTGGCAGATCACCGATATCACGGCCGAACGCGAGGATCAGGAGCGCTTCTTCAAGGAATTGCAGAACGCGATCGATTATCTCGACCACGCTCCGGCAGGCTTCTTCTCCGCCGGACGCAAGGGCGAGATCTTCTATCTGAATGCGACGCTTGCCGAATGGCTGGGCCTCGACCTCACCAAATTCATGCCGGGCTCGATGAACATCGGCGATCTCGTGGCGGGCGAGGGGCTGGCGTTGATCCAGTCCGTGCAGGCCGAGCCGGGCTTCAAGAAGACCGTGACGCTCGAACTCGACCTGCGCAAAACGAACGGCCAGAGCCTGCCGGTGCAGATCATCCACCGCGTCACCTCCATGCGCGACGGGGCGCCCGGTGAAAGCCGGACGATCGTGCTGACGCGCGACAAGGACGGCGAGAACGGACAATCTGCTTCTGCGGCTGCCATGCGCTTTACGCGCTTCTTCAACAACACGCCGATGGCGATCGCCTCCGTCAATGGCGATGGCAAGATCCTGCGCACCAATGCGCCCTTCCTGAAGCTCTTCTCCAATATCGTCTCGCGTGACGACCTGGAGCGCGGTGCGCTGATGGAAACGATCGTGCAGGAAAGCGACCGGCCGCAGCTTGCCGCGGCACTCGCCGCCGCCAAGGACCGGCAGGGCGATATCGCGCCGATCGATTCCCGCACGCCGACGGACGATGCGCGTTTCTTCCGCTTCTACGTGAATGCCGTCATCGACCAGAGCGACGAGGCGCCCGAGGAGGCGGCCATCGTCTATGCCGTCGAGGTGACCGAGCAGAAGGCACTGGAAGCGCAGATGGCGCAGACGCAGAAGATGAATGCGGTCGGCACGCTCGCCGGCGGCATCGCGCACGATTTCAACAACGTGCTGACAGCAATCCTGCTGTCCTCCGACCACCTGCTTTTACAGGCGCGGCCTGCCGATGCGAGCTTCGCCGACCTGATAGAGATCAAGCGCAACGCCAACCGCGCGGCGGTGCTGGTTCGCCAGCTTCTCGCCTTCTCGCGCAAGCAGACGATGCGGCCGACGGTGTTGAACCTGACCGATGTCGTCGGCGACCTGCGCATGCTGGTCGACCGGCTGATTTCAGGCACCAACGTCAAGCTCGACGTGGAATATGGCCGCGATCTCTGGCCGGTCAAAACCGATCTTTCGCAATTCGAGCAGGTGCTGATCAACCTCAGCGTCAATGCCCGCGACGCCATGCCCAATGGAGGCACGCTGACGCTGCGGACCCGCAATCTACCGGCCGCAGAGGTCGCCGCCTTCAACTATTCCTACATGCCGCATGAAGACATGGTGCTGATCGAGGTGACCGATACAGGCACCGGTATTGCGCCCGAGATCATGGACAAGATCTTCGAGCCGTTCTTCACGACCAAGGATGTGGGCAAAGGCACCGGTCTCGGCCTTGCCATGGTCTATGGCATCGTCAAGCAGTCCGGCGGTTATATTCAGCCGGAATCGGAAGTCGGCAAAGGCACGACCTTCCGCATCTTCCTGCCGCGCCATATCGTCGAGCCGGCAGTTGCGGCCGAAGGGGAAGCCGCTGATCAGGCAGTTGCAGCCGGCGGCGCACAGATTGTCGAACTGGTCCAGCCCCAGCAGCCGGAAGACCTGACCGGCTCGGCTGTCATCCTGCTCGTGGAAGATGAGGAAGCGGTGCGCCGTGGCGGCAAGCGCATGCTGGAGACGCGCGGCTATACGGTCCACGAGGCTGGGTCCGGCGTCGAAGCCCTCGAAATCATGGAAGAGCTGGAAGGCAAGGTCGACATCGTCGTCTCCGACGTCGTGATGCCGGAAATGGACGGGCCTTCGCTGCTGCGCGAGTTGCGCAAGAAATATCCGGATATGAAGTTCATCTTCGTTTCCGGCTATGCCGAGGATGCGTTCGCCCGCAACCTCCCGCCGGAGGCCAAGTTCGGATTTCTGCCGAAGCCGTTTTCGCTGAAGCAGCTGGCGGTGGCAGTGAAGGAAACGCTGGATAGCTAAAGCTTTTGCGGGGGGTGTCCCCCGGCACGACACGTCTACAGGAACGGGGCGGGTCTAGCCCGCCCCATCAATCCTTATTCTCCAAGCGCCACGGCAATCTCAGCCGCAAGCCGCGCATTGTTCTCCACCAGCGCGATATTCGTCTTCAAGCTCTGCCCGTCCGTCAGGTCAAAGATCGTGCTCAGCAGGTAAGGTGTTACCGCCTTGCCGGTGACTTCGTCGCGTTCGGCGCTGTCGAGGGCGCGCTCGATGTAGATTTCCATTTCCTCGCGGGCGATTTCGTCGGCTTCCGGAACCGGATTGGCGATCAGCATGCCGCCGTCGATGCCGAGCTGTTCGCGCGTCGTCTGGAAATTGGCGATCGCTGCCGGGCTGTTCAGGGTGAGCGGGCTGCGGATGCCCGAGGCGCGCGACCAGAAGGCCGGGAATTCATCGCTCTCATAGGTCACGACGGGCACGCCGCGGGTTTCCAGCACTTCCAGCGTCTTCGGAATATCGAGGATCGCCTTTGCGCCGGCGCAAACGACGATGACGCCGGTGCGGGCCAGTTCTTCGAGATCAGCCGAGATATCGAAGGTTTCTTCAGCACCGCGATGGACACCGCCGATGCCGCCTGTCGCAAAGACCTTGATGCCGGCCCGCGCTGCCGCAATCATCGTCGCGGCGACCGTCGTCGCACCCGTGCGGCGCTCGGCGATGGCGAAGGCGAGATCGGCGCGCGACACCTTCAAGACATCCTTCGCCTGGGCGAGTTGCTCGAGCTCAGCGGCCTCAAGGCCAATATGAAGTGTGCCGTGGATGACAGCGATGGTGGCGGGAACCGCACCCTGATCGCGGATGATCGATTCGACGCTGCGCGCCATCTCGATATTGCCGGGGTAGGGCATGCCATGCGTGATGATGGTCGATTCGAGCGCCACGATCGGGGCGCCGCGCTGCTTGGCGGCGGCCACTTCCTTCGAATAGGAGATCGGCAGCAGGGGCGAAATGGGTTTGGTCATGATCGGTGTCCCTTTATCGATGGTGCCGCTTCATTGCAGAATTCTCGCCGCCGGGACAAGCGAAAGCATGTCGCGGATAAGATCCGGCGAGAGATTTTCGTTCACGGCGTGCCGTGACTGGACAGTAAGGGCGGCTGCAGCCGTGCCATGGCGCACCGCTTCTTCCAGCGGCAGGCCACGCATGAGGGCCGAGAGCGTGCCGGCTGCCAGAGAATCTCCGGCGCCGGTGACATCGGCCACTGTCTCCGAGATCGGCGGCTGTAGGACGAGCGCACGATGGTCATTGAAGGCGACGAGCTCGCGCTGGCCGCGGGTGACGACCGCGCCGCTGACGCCGATGTCACCGAGCAGGGACGGCCAAGCGGCAGCATCCTCCGGCCGGTGGCCGACAAGGGCTGCAGCCTCGGCCTCGTTGAGGAAGAGATAGTCGATGCCGTCGAGGCAGGGCAGGAGGCGCACCACCTTGGCCGGCGAGATGGCGATGGCCGCCACCGGCTTGCCGAGCGCCTTTGCCCTTGCGACGATCGCAGCTGCCGTTTCCTCCGGCAGGTTGGCGTCGAAGAGAATGAAATCGGTAGCGGCGAAGGCATCGCGCACCCAGCGGATCGACAGACGCCGCGGCACGAAGAAGCGGTAGAGCTCCATATCCGCCAGCGCGATGAGCAGATTGCCGTCCCTCTCAATGATCGCCGTATAGCTCGGCGTCTTGCGGTCGAGGAAGACGAAGGGGCGGTCGTCTATCCCCGCAAGGTCGGCCGCCTCGCTCACCGTCTCGCCGATCGGGTCGCCGCCGCGCGGCGAAATCATCGTCACGTCGAAGCCGAGTCGAGCCAGATTGCGGGCCGCATTGAAGCCACCGCCGCCGGGTTCCTCGAACCATGTCCCGGGGTTGCTGGCGCCGGGTGCCGTCTCGCCGGCAATGCGGCCGCGACGATCGATATGGGCGCCACCGAGAACGAGAATCTTGCCGCTCATTTCTGCTCTCCCAAAGCGAATCGAATAGGCTCCGAAATACCCGCATTCAGCCCCGGTGGCTTATTAAGCCGTTGCTTTGCATCGATAAAACAAAAATAGAACACAGGCCGTTTTACCTTTTTCTTTCAATTATTTGCAACCCCATTGCGAAATAAGAACAAATCAGGTACAAACTTCGCATCAGCGGCGACATTGCTTGAGCAGCGTCAATAACCTAAAGGTGGATCGAATGTCTCAGAATTCATTGCGGCTCGTAGAGGACAAATCGGTGGACAAAAGCAAGGCGCTCGAAGCGGCACTCTCACAGATCGAGCGGTCGTTCGGCAAGGGCTCGATCATGAAACTCGGTTCGAACGAGAGCATCGTCGAGATCGAAACAGTTTCCACGGGTTCGCTCAGCCTCGATATCGCGCTCGGCATCGGCGGCCTGCCGAAGGGCCGCATCGTCGAAATCTACGGTCCGGAAAGCTCTGGTAAGACGACGCTCGCTCTGCAGACCATTGCCGAAGCCCAGAAGAAGGGCGGCATCTGCGCCTTCGTCGACGCCGAACACGCTCTCGATCCGGTCTATGCCCGCAAGCTTGGCGTCGATCTGCAGAACCTCCTGATCTCCCAGCCGGACACAGGCGAGCAGGCGCTTGAAATCACCGATACGCTGGTGCGTTCCGGCGCCATCGACGTCCTCGTCGTCGACTCGGTCGCCGCACTGACGCCGCGCGCCGAAATCGAAGGTGAAATGGGCGACAGCCTGCCAGGCCTTCAGGCTCGCCTGATGAGCCAGGCGCTGCGCAAGCTGACGGCTTCGATCTCCAAGTCGAATACCATGGTGATCTTCATCAACCAGATCCGCATGAAGATCGGCGTCATGTTCGGTTCGCCGGAAACGACAACTGGTGGTAACGCGCTGAAGTTCTACGCCTCCGTTCGCCTCGACATCCGCCGCATCGGCCAGGTCAAGGAGCGCGAAGAGGTGATCGGCAACCAGACGCGCGTCAAGGTCGTCAAGAACAAGATGGCGCCTCCCTTCAAGCAGGTCGAATTCGACATTATGTATGGCGAAGGCGTCTCCAAGACCGGCGAACTCGTCGATCTCGGCGTCAAGGCCGGCATCGTCGAGAAATCGGGCGCCTGGTTCTCCTATAACAGCCAGCGCCTCGGCCAGGGCCGCGAAAACGCCAAGACTTTCCTGCGCGACAATCCGGATCTCGCCCGCGAGATCGAAACGGCATTGCGCCAGAACGCCGGCCTGATTGCCGACCGCTTCCTACAGAATGGCGGCCCTGACGCCGGCGACGATGCAGGTGATGCCGGCGACATGTAATTCGCCCTGACCACTGAAGCACATTCGTACCGGCCGCATTCCTTCACGAGAATGCGGCCGGTTTTGTTTGTTCGCTGGACAGTGGCAAGGTCGAACGATAAAAGCCGATGAATTTGGTTTTACCTGCCTGCTGGCAGCATCGAAGGGCATGAAATGAGCGGTGTGAACGATATCCGGTCGACCTTCCTCGACTACTTCAAGAAGAACGGCCATGAGATCGTTTCATCGAGCCCGCTCGTGCCGCGCAACGACCCGACGCTGATGTTTACGAATGCCGGCATGGTGCAGTTCAAGAACGTCTTCACCGGTCTCGAAAAGCGTCCCTATTCGACGGCAACGACTTCGCAGAAATGCGTGCGCGCCGGCGGCAAGCATAACGACCTCGACAATGTCGGCTATACCGCGCGCCATCTGACCTTCTTCGAAATGCTCGGCAATTTCTCCTTCGGCGACTATTTCAAGGAGAATGCGATCGAGCTTGCCTGGAAGCTCGTCACCGAAGGCTTCGACCTTCCGAAGAACCGTCTGCTGGTGACCGTCTATTCCGAAGACGAGGAAGCCGCGACGCTGTGGAAGAAGATCGCCGGTTTTTCCGACGACAAGATCATCCGCATCCCGACCTCTGACAATTTCTGGCAGATGGGCGATACCGGCCCCTGCGGCCCGTGCTCGGAAATCTTCATCGACCAGGGCGAGAATGTCTGGGGCGGCCCTCCCGGCTCGCCGGAAGAGGATGGTGACCGGTTCCTGGAGTTCTGGAACCTCGTCTTCATGCAGTTCGAACAGACCGAGCCCGGCGTTCGCAATCCGCTGCCGCGTCCGTCGATCGACACCGGCATGGGCCTGGAGCGCATGGCCGCCGTTCTCCAGGGTGTCCAGAGCGTGTTCGACACCGACCTGTTCCGCACATTGATCGCCACCATCGAGGATACGATGGGCGCTAAGGCTGAGGGCAGTGCCAGCCACCGCGTCATCGCCGACCATCTGCGCTCCTCGGCCTTCCTGATCGCCGATGGCGTTCTGCCGTCTAATGAAGGCCGCGGCTATGTGCTGCGCCGCATCATGCGCCGCGCCATGCGCCATGCGCAGCTTCTCGGCGCCAAGGAGCCGCTGATGTACAAGCTGCTGCCGACGCTGGTGCAGGAGATGGGCCGCGCCTATCCGGAACTGGTGCGCGCCG
Organism: Rhizobium sp. P1_E6; assembly: GCF_056405875.1. Classification (NCBI taxonomy): domain Bacteria; kingdom Pseudomonadati; phylum Pseudomonadota; class Alphaproteobacteria; order Hyphomicrobiales; family Rhizobiaceae; genus Rhizobium; species Rhizobium sp. P1_E6. The sequence goes on from NZ_JBFUBG010000002.1 coordinate 15,996, forward strand.
AGCCGCTGATCTCCGAAACACTGAAGCTCGAAGAAAACCGCTTCCGCAAGACGCTGGAGCGCGGCCTCTCGCTTCTCTCCGACGCGACCACGGACCTTTCCAAGGGCGATATGCTTGACGGTGAGACCGCCTTCAAGCTCTACGACACCTATGGCTTCCCGCTCGACCTGACGCAGGATGCGCTGCGCGCCCGCGAGATCGGCGTCGACATTTCCGGCTTCACCGATGCGATGCAGCGCCAGAAGGCAGAGGCACGCTCGCACTGGGCCGGCTCCGGCGAGAAGGCGACGGAGACCGTCTGGTTCGAGCTCAAGGAAAAGCACGGCGCGACCGAATTCCTGGGCTACGACACCGAAACCGCTGAAGGCGTGGTGCAGGCGATCGTCAAGGATGGCGCTGTTGCGACCGAGGCCAAGGCCGGCGACAAGGTGCAGATCGTCGTCAGCCAGACACCATTCTACGGTGAATCCGGTGGCCAGATGGGCGATACCGGCGTGATCTCGTCCGACCATGGCAAGATCGAGATTTCAGATACGCAGAAGCGGGGCGAAGGCCTTTTCGTGCATCTGGGCACGGTCATCGAAGGCGTGTTCAAGGACGGCGATGCGGTCGTGCTGACGGTCGATCATGCGCGCCGTTCGCGGCTACGTGGCAACCACTCGGCGACCCACCTGCTGCATGAGGCTCTGCGCGAAGTGCTCGGCACCCATGTCGCCCAGAAGGGTTCGCTGGTCGCGCCCGAGCGCCTGCGTTTCGACGTCTCGCATCCGAAGCCGATGTCGGCAGAGGAGCTGAAGGTTGTCGAGGAGATGGCCAACGAGATCGTTTTGCAGAACGCGCCTGTTACGACACGCCTGATGAGCGTCGACGATGCGATCGAGGAAGGCGCGATGGCGCTCTTCGGCGAGAAATACGGCGATGAAGTGCGTGTCGTTTCAATGGGCACGGGTCTGCATGGCGCCAAGGCCAACAGGCCCTATTCGATCGAACTCTGTGGCGGAACGCATGTGTCGGCGACCGGCCAGATCGGCCTCATTCGTATCCTCGGCGAAAGCGCCGTTGGTGCCGGTGTCCGCCGTATCGAAGCGGTGACCGGTGAATCGGCTCGCGAATATCTCGCCGAGCAGGACGACCGCGTGAAGACGCTCGCCGCATCGCTGAAGGTGCAGCCTTCAGAAGTGCTGACGCGCGTCGAGGCGCTGATCGATGAGCGTCGCAAGCTGGAAAAGGAACTGGCCGATGCCAAGCGCAAGCTCGCCATGGGCGGCGGGCAGGGTGGTTCTGCCGATGCCGTGCGCGAGATTGCCGGCATCAAGTTCCTCGGCAAGGCCATAGCTGGCGTCGACCCTAAGGATCTCAAGGGCCTCGCCGATGACGGCAAGGCCAGCATCGGCTCCGGCGTGGTGACGCTGATCGGCGTTTCCGAAGATGGCAAGGCCAGTGCGGTCGTMGCCGTGACGCCCGATCTCGTCGGCCGCTTCAGTGCCGTCGATCTGGTGCGCGTCGCATCCGCCGCGCTCGGCGGCAAGGGCGGCGGCGGCCGTCCGGATATGGCCCAGGCCGGCGGCCCTGACGGAGCCAAGGCCGACGAGGCGCTCGAGGCCGTTGCGGTTGCGCTCGCCGGCTGATCATTGGCCTGACAACAGTTTGACATCAGAACCGGCTGCGAGATCCTGGATTTCGCAGCCGGTTTTGTCTTCGGCGCGCGTGCTTAGACAGGTGACTGCAGGGCGGTCAGTTTCTGGTCTGCAGCGCGAGACGGCAGGCGAGCCCGGTAAAGACAGTTGCCAGCGYATATTGCGGCAGCTTCGGGAAACGGCGCATCGAGCCAAGCCGTGAACGGATCTGGCTTCCGAGGATAATGACGGCACCATTCACGACGAGGCCGATGCCGTTCAGGACGCTGGCAAGCACCAGCATCTGCGCGGTCATGGAGCCGCTCTCTGCATTCACGAATTGCGGAAATAGCGCGATGACGAAGAGCGCCATTTTCGGATTGAGCGAGTTGGTTGCTAGGCCAGCGAAGAAGATGCGCCTGCCCGACAGGCGCTTCAGCGTCGCAGCCGGCGCAAAGGCTGTGCCTTCCGAACGGATGGTCTTGTAGGCGAGATAAAGCAGATAGCAGCAGCCGGCCCAGCGTACGGCTTCAAAGGCGGCAGGTACGGTCATGAAGAGCTGGGAAAGCCCGAAAGCTGTGGCAAGGGCGTGGCAGTAGGTGCCGAGTGCGATGCCCGCATAGGTCAGAAATCCGCCAGCGCGTCCCTGGCTGATGCTGCGCGAGGCGATCAGCAGCATGTCGGGGCCGGGCGTGGCGGTCAGCACCAGCGCTGCGGCGGCGAAAAGTATCAATGTGGAAAAATCCGGCATCAGTCTTCCTCATGGGTTTGAGCCGGAATTCCGCTCTACGCCGGATTCGCCGAAGGTTCAAGTCCGCAGGATTTGTCAAATCGGGTTATGCTTTGTTATGGCCGATCGAACAGCAAAGGGTTTGACATGGTGGGTGAAACGGCCTGGGCGCTCTACGAGAACCGTCTGAGACGGGTTTCGTCCTATATCCACGACCATCTGGACGAGGATCTGGATATGGAGCGGCTGGCCGAGATCGCCTGCCTGTCGAGCTATCACTGGCACAGGATCTACCGGGCGATTTATGGCGAGACGCTGGCGGCGACCGTCAAGCGGCTGCGGCTGCATCGCGCGGCGGGCGATATCGTCCGCACGGACCTTGATGTCAGCGAGATTGCGAAGCGATCAGGCTATCCCAATCTCCAATCCTTCAACCGCATCTTCAAGGCGGTCTATGGAATGCCGCCGGCACGCTATCGGAAAGAGGGAAGCCATACAGTCTTCGAACCCTCAACCTCCGGAAAGGCACCTGCCATGTTTGACGTAAGCCTGAAAACCATCCCGCCGCTCGAATTGGTCGGCGTTCCCCATACCGGCTCCTATATGGAGATCGGCAAGGCCTTCGAGACGCTGTTCGGCACATTGTATGCCCGCGGGCTCGCAAAACCCGAGATGCGAATGATCGGCGTCTATCTCGATGATCCCGATCTCGTGCAGGCCGAGAAGCTGCGCTCCGTCGCCTGTGTCACGGCAGGTGAAGAGACGACGGCAAACACCCCGCTGGAGCGGCGCATGGTGGAAGGCGGTGACTACGCCGTGCTGCACCACAAGGGGCCTTATGCCGATATGTACAAGGCCTACCAGTGGCTCTACGCCCAGTGGCTGCCAGCCTCGGGTCGACAGATCCGCGACAAGGTCATGTTCGAGGAGTATCTCAACAATCCGCGCGAAGTCGCGCCGACCGAGCTACGGACTGATATCTATATGCCTCTCGCCTGATTTGGCTTTTTTCCTACGCAATTCCGGACGCAAAACCGCTGCACAGTTTTGCTGGAATTGCTTTCAGGCCGCCTGCATGGCTTTCGCCGCCTCGTCATCCAGCGCGGTTGCCCGCTTGTAGGCATCGCGTCCGGCAAGGCGGCCGAAATAGTCGACGAAAACCTGGCGCTTCTCGATGCCACCGAAGGCAAGGCCCCAGCCGACATGCGAGCCGACATAGACATCAGCCGCCGTGAAGCGCTTGCCGGCGATATAGGGAGAGGCGGCCGAAACCGCCTTTTCCAGCGTACCCATGACATCGCCGAAGGAACCGCAGCCAGCCATGCGCAGCCGCTCCTGCGGGATTTCGAAGCCGAGCGCCTTCAGCGTAACGGAAGCTTCCAGCGGCCCGGCGGCGAAAAACATCCAGCGGTAATAATCGGCCCGTTCATCGGGCTGCGGGCCGAGCCCTGCCTGCGGAAACGTGTCCGCAAGATACGCACAGATCGCCGCGCATTCCGTCACGATCGTCGTCCTGTGACGGATGGCCGGTACCTTGCCCATCGGGTTGACGGACAGATAGTCCGGCTCCTTCATCGTCCCGCCGAATGTCAGGATTTCGGTACGATAGGGTACGCCGGTTTCTTCCAGCATCCACCGCGCTATCCGGCCGCGCGACATCGGGTTGGTGTAGAAGGTGATTTCCTCGGTCATCCTGTTCTCCTCTTTCCCATGCTCTTTTCGTAGCATTGGCGCGGGAGATTTCAACCTTTGGTGCAGGCGGCGTCTTCAGAGCAGCACGGCGGATGATCTCGGTCGATGTCGGTGCGTCGCCGGCGGCAGTCTGACCGGAAGGCAATCGCCAACGCTGATTGTAATGTTGGGTCTGGGTCTCAAGCAAAGCAAGATCAAGATAAAAAACAATCATATCCTGCCCCTCGCGTCGCGCAAGGAGCCTTACAAGTTGCAGGAATTCGGGGACAAAACTCTTCTTGGCCATCAGAACCTCCATGCCTAGGCGAGCGAATTGATAGCCATTGCAACTTACGCGAGGCTTAATTCTTAAAGCATCTGCTAATTTAGACGCCAAGGCCGACACCTGACAGACAACAAAAAACCCGGCGCAGAGGCCGGGTTTTTCGATCGTTCATCCGAGCAGGGCTCAGGCCATCGCGGCCTGCAGGTTCTGGTCGATCTTGTCGAGGAATGCGGTGGTGGAGAGCCACGGCTGATCCGGGCCGATGAGCAGCGCCAGATCCTTGGTCATGAAGCCGGCTTCGACGGTGTCGACGCAGACCTTTTCGAGCGTGGCAGCGAACTTGGCGAGTTCGGCATTGTCGTCGAGCTTGGCGCGGTGCGCGAGGCCACGGGTCCAGGCGAAGATCGAAGCGATCGAGTTCGTCGAGGTTTCCTGGCCCTTCTGGTGCTGGCGGTAGTGGCGGGTAACCGTGCCGTGAGCGGCTTCGGCTTCAACCGTCTTGCCATCGGGCGTCAAGAGGACCGAGGTCATCAGGCCGAGCGAGCCGAAGCCCTGAGCGACCGTGTCGGACTGGACGTCGCCGTCATAGTTCTTGCAGGCCCAGACGTAACCGCCGGACCACTTCAGCGCGGAAGCGACCATGTCGTCGATCAGGCGGTGTTCGTAGGTGATGCCGGCTTCCTTGAACTGATCCTTGAATTCAGCTTCGAAGACTTCTTCGAAGATGTCCTTGAAGCGGCCGTCATAGGCCTTGAGGATGGTGTTCTTGGTCGACAGGTAGACCGGCCACTTGCGCATCAGGCCATACATCATCGAGGCGCGGGCGAATTCGCGGATCGACTCGTCGAGGTTGTACATGGCCATGGCGACGCCGGCGCCCGGTGCGTTGAAGACTTCCTTCTCGATGACGGTGCCATCTTCGCCGACGAACTTGATCGTCAGCTTGCCCTTGCCGGGGAACTTGAAGTCGGTTGCGCGGTACTGGTCGCCGAAAGCGTGACGGCCGACGACGATCGGCTGTGTCCAGCCGGGAACGAGGCGCGGAACGTTGCGGCAGATGATCGGCTCGCGGAAGATGACGCCGCCGAGGATGTTGCGGATCGTGCCGTTCGGGCTCTTCCACATTTCCTTGAGGTTGAATTCCTTGACGCGCGCTTCGTCCGGCGTGATCGTCGCGCACTTGATGCCGACGCCGTACTTCTTGATGGCGTTGGCGGCGTCGACGGTCACCTGGTCGTTGGTGGCGTCGCGGTTTTCGACAGAGAGGTCGAAGTAATCGATGTCGAGGTCGAGATACGGATGGATCAGCTTATCCTTGATGAGCTGCCAAATGATGCGAGTCATTTCATCGCCGTCGAGATCGGCGACGGGATTGGCGACCTTGATCTTCTTCATGTATCTGCCTCGTAAGCTTAGGAAAGGGACGGCTGTCCCCGGGTGGGTGATGTGGTCCGGAGCGCTATAGCATTGTGAGCCGGGAAGGCAAAGTATAACGGCCGCCGAAATGCGTTTTTGCCGCCATTGCCAAGTGCGGGAAAATGGCTAGTCTCGCCGACAGAAGCCCCCGAGTCCCGGACATTTTGCCATGAAAAAGATCGCCGTTCTGTTCGCCGGCCTCATTGCCGCGCTGTCTGTCCTGCCGCGCGTTTCGGCTGCCGCCGACGCGACCGCGCCGGTCAAGGAGATCATGAAGGACACGCAGAAGAACTGGGCGGGCGACAACAGCGACTGGATCGATATTTTCGACGAGGCCACGCTAAACCGGCTCTACAGCAAGGACTTTGGGGACAAATACAAGGCTGCTGCGCAGAACCCGGCAGCCGACGAAGACGGCATCTCCCCCTTCGATTACGACGTGATCGTCAACGGCCAGGATGCCTGCCCGCTGCAGGATCTTTCCATCGAAAGCGGCCAGCCGGCAAACGGCACGACCGAAGTGACCGTCAAATTCAAGGCGGCGACCTGCATGGATGGCACACCCGACAAGGATGCCCTCACGACCGTGCGTTTCGAGGTGATCGACGAGAACAGCAAAGCCGTCATCGACGACATCATGATCCAGGGCGAGGAGGGGCAGGGGCCGATCTCGCTGAAGGAAGCCATGGTGCAGATCGCCAATGGCGAATGAAGCTGGGGATCGCCGACCGGTGACGCCCAGGGATCACCATGCTGGCGATGCCGGATGTGATTTGATTTTTGCCGCGACGACGGTATCTGGCTCTCGGGTGTCGTCGCGTCAGGTGCGCATGAGGACTGGCAAGGGTGATTTCCGGATTTGAATTCCGAGACTGGCTGCTCGCCAACGACCCGGCGCTTTCGCGCCTGCGCATGGGCTCGCGCGTCACGCTGTCGATCGTCCTGTCCTTCGCGATCCTGCTTTTGATCCATATGCTTGTCGTGCCGCTGCCGATCGCCTCCTTTGGCCTCGGCATCGTGCTGTCGATCGAAGGCGGGGTTGCCGTGCGCGACAAGGGCTCGACGCGCCAGCTCATCACAAGGCTGCTCGGCTGTCTTGCGAGCCTCTTGGTGGTCGGCATTGCGGCCGTGCTTGAATCGCATCGCGTCCTCTCGGATTTCATCTTCCTCGTGGTGATTTTCCTCGCCTCGGTGGCGCGCGTTTACGGCCCGCGTGGCTTTGCGATCGGCATGTTCGCTTTCACCTCCTATTTCATGGGCTCCTACTTCCACCCGACGATCGGGGAATTGCCTGTCGTCCTGATCGGCCCTGTTGTCTCGGCGCTTGTTAGCCATTGGGTGAGGGCGGTGCTTCTGCCCGACAATTGGCGGCGCGACCTGCTGCGTTCACTGGAGAGCGTGCGGGGCCGCATCAATCAGATCCTCTTCAAGCTCGCTGCCCTTGCAGCGGATGGAAAGGTCGATGAGGCCGATCGGCAGGAACTGCGCCAGTTGGAAGACCGGCTGAAAGAAGTAGTGCTGATGGCCGAGAGCTTCATTCCGCGCCCGCCGGGCGGCGTTTTTGATGGCGCTTCCGCTCCGGCCGCGGAACTGGCGATCCGGTTATTCGATGCGCATTTGGCGGCTGAAAGCGCCATCGTGCTGAGCTATCAAAGTGCGCCATCCTTTGTGCTCATCCATGCCGTCATCGAGGATGACAAGGCAGTGTTGTCTGCGCAGGAAAAGGCAGTCGCCGATATGGAAGGCCAGCCGCAGGGCGAGACGGCGCGGGCACTGCTCTGGCTCGGAGCGGCGCGCCGGCAGCTCATCGAAACGATCGATACCGGGCGCGGGACGGATTTTGCCGAGATCGCCTCTGTCGAGGAGGTCAGCACGCCCACGGCAGTCGATTTCTCGCTGAAGAACCCGGTGATGCGTTCTGCCCTGCAGATCACGCTGGCGGCGGCGATTGCCATGACGCTCGGGCTGGCGCTGTCGCGCGAGCGCTGGTTCTGGGCGGTGCTCGCTTCCTTCCTCGTCTTCAGCAATACCAATTCGCGCGGCGACACGGCCATCAAGGCGCTGCAGCGCTCGATCGGCACGCTGTTCGGCATCGCCTTCGGCCTGGTGCTGGCCTCATTGCTTTCCCACCAGATGGGTATTGCCATTGCCGTTTCGATCGTCTGCGTCTTCCTCGCCTTCTACTTCCTGCAGAGTTCCTATGCGACGATGACCTTCTTCATCTCGATCGTGCTCTGCCTGGTCTATGGCATGATGGGTGTCCTGACCTTCGATCTCCTGAAACTGCGACTTGAGGAAACGGTCATCGGCGCGATCGCGGGAACGCTGGTTGCCTTCCTCGTCCTGCCGGCACGCACGCGCGGGGCACTCGATACGGCGGTCGCCAAGTGGTTCGACACCCTGAAGGAGCTGCTGTCGGCCGTATCGAACAAGAGCCAGCCGGAACTCATCGTCATCTCGCAGAAGGTCGATGCCTGCTACCGCGACATTACGCTCGCCGCGCGCCCTCTCGGCTCCACCTGGTCCATTGTCACCAGGCCGGGACAGATCCGCCAGACATTGGCGATCTTCCTTTCGATCACCTATTGGTCGCGCATTCTGGCCCGCAACCACACGGCCGATGCCGTCGACGACGATCTGAAGCGCAGGATCGCTGACGATATCGGCGTTCTGGACGCGGCTGCACCACGCGGCTCGGAATGTTTCCTCGTCATCCGCAAGCAGATGCGGCCGACCGGCCGCCACCTGCCGCTGTGGCGGGAAGGCACGCGGCTTGCCGTCGAAATGATCGGCTCGACGCTGGAGCGGCTCTATCCCGCAGAGACGCGGGACTTGCCGTTTACGGCCAGCAAAGCTATTGCGCCCGTAAATCAGGAATAGGAAATACGATGGCGGGCACGAACAGCGAGCGTCAACTTCTGGCCGAAGGGCCGGTTATCATTCTGGTCGAGCCGCAGATGGGCGAGAATATCGGCATGGTGGCGCGCGCCATGGCGAATTTCGGTCTTGTCGATCTGCGCCTCGTCAATCCGCGCGACGGCTGGCCGAACGAGAAGGCGCAGGCCGCAGCCTCCAAGGCCGATCACGTGATCGAGGGCACTCAGGTTTTCGCCACGCTGGAAGAGGCGATTGCCGACCTCAACTTCGTTTATGCGACGACGGCGCGAAGCCGCGACAATTACAAGCCGGTGCGCGCTCCGGTCTTTGCCGCGCAAACTCTGCGCAGCCGGTTCCGGGCGGGCGAAGCAACCGGCATCCTCTTCGGGCGCGAGCGCTGGGGCCTGACCAACGAGGAAGTGGCGCTTGCCGACGAGATCGTCACCTTCCCGGTCAACCCGGCCTTCGCCTCGCTCAATATCGCCCAGGCCGTGCTGCTGATGTCCTATGAATGGATGAAATCGAGCCTGGAGGATCTGGAGGCCGTGCCGTTCCAGGCGCTCGAGCAGCGGCCCTCCACCAAGGAGCAGCTCTTCGGCTTGTTCGATCAGCTCGAGGAAGCGCTCGATTCACGCAACTATTTCCACCCATCCTCGAAAAAGCCGAAAATGGTCGACAACCTGCGTGCTGTCCTCTCTCGCCGGGCCTTCACGGAACAGGAAATCAGCGTGCTGCGCGGCGTCATCTCCTCCCTCGACCGCTTTTCGCGCGACAAGCCGCGCGCGGGCGGTTTTTCTCGATCCGGCAAGGGTGCCCCGACCGATGACAGCGCCGACGAATGAGCTGAAACCCGTCCTCGTCTTCGATTCAGGCATAGGCGGGCTGACCGTGCTGCGCGAGGCGCGCGTGCTGATGCCGGAGCGCGGCTTCATCTACATTGCCGACGATGCCGGCTTTCCCTATGGCGGCTGGGAAGAGCAGGCATTGAAGGAGCGGATCATCGGGCTCTTCGCCAAGCTGCTCGAAGACTACGACCCGGAAGTCTGCGTGATCGCCTGCAACACGGCCTTTACGCTTGTGGGCGCAGACTTGCGCGCCGCCTTTCCGCAGATGACCTTCGTCGGCACGGTGCCGGCCATCAAGCCTGCCGCCGAGCGCACGCGCTCCGGCCTCGTTTCGGTGTTGGCCACCCCCGGCACGGTCAAGCGCGCCTACACGCGTGACCTTATCCAGTCCTTCGCGCAGCAATGCCATGTGCGGCTCGTGGGTTCCGAAAACCTCGCGCGTATGGCGGAAGCCTATATCCGGGGCGATACCGTTTCCGATGAGGCTGTGACGGCCGAAATCGAGCAGTGTTTCGTCGAAAAGGACGGGCGCAAGACAGATATCGTCGTGCTCGCCTGCACGCATTATCCCTTCATGGCCAATCTATTCCGCAGGCTGGCGCCTTGGCCGGTGGACTGGCTGGATCCGGCGGAAGCCATTGCGCGGCGCGCCCGCACGTTGGTGCCGCAGGTGGCCGATGCGGTTCACCCGGATAATTTCGACTTTGCCGTCTTTACATCTGGCAATCCCGATTTTGCCACCCGGCGGCTGATGCAAGGTTTCGGGCTGAGCGCCTGAGAAGGCACTGCGCGCTTTATTTCATCTGTCTCATCGCGCAAGATCTCCGCGGGGAATCGCGAGCGGGTGTTTGGCGCTCAAGATGCAAAGGGGTGGGCTGTGCCGCTGCAAAGACTAGTCATGCTGATCTTCTTTCTGCAACCGATAGCCTTTGGCGCCTGGTTGCCGCGCATTCCTGATATTCAGGCGAAGCTTGAACTCGGTACCGCCGATCTCGCCGTCGCACTTCTGGGATTGCCGATCGGCACGCTGATCACCCTGCCGTTTGCCGGCCGCCTCGTCTCGCGCATCGGCGGGCGTATGGCGATCATCTATGGTTTCATCTTCTTTCTTGCGGTGGTTTCGCTGCCGGCCTTCGCGCCCAGCACCACGCTTCTATTCTTTGCCCTGATGATCGTCGGGGTCGCGCTCTCGACGGTAGAACTCGGCATGAATGTCGAGGCCGATGTGACGGAGAAGGCGACGGGGCTGATCATCATGAGCCGCTGCCATGGCTTCTGGAGCCTCGGCATCATGGTCGGCAGCCTGATCGGTGTTGGTGCCATAGCCATCGGGCTTTCACCGCACTGGTCGATCTTGATCACGGCGATCGTCGTCCTGCCGGCCGGGCTGATTACCAGCCTGCGCCTGCCGAAATTGCCTGAAAGTCACCACGAGGAGAATTCGCAGGTAAAGACCGGCTTCAAGCCGCCCAGTCTTGCCCTGCTCGGGATCTGCGCCTTCGTCTTCGGTGTGACGATGACTGAGGGTGCGATCGCCGATTGGTCGGCGGTATACCTCCGCGATGTCATGAATGCCGCGGGCGCGCAAACCGGCCTTGGTTATTCGGTTTTTGCCTTCATGGTTGCGGCGGGGCGCTTCAGCGGTGATTACATGAAAGGCCGTTTCGGCGCGGTTGCCATTGCCCGCGGCTGCGGCATCGCCTCGCTTGCCGGCATGCTTGTCGTTCTCTTTGCGCCGGCGACGCCGCTTGCCCTGCTGGGCTTTGCAGCAGTCGGTGTCGGCGTTTCGGTCGGATTTCCGCTTGCGGTGACGGCAGTTGCCTCGCTGACCGACCGCCCGCCCGCTTCAAGCGTTGCGACGCTTTCCTTCGCAGCCCTGAGCGGTTTTCTCATCGGGCCGCCGATCATCGGCTTTCTCGGCGAACTCCTGGGCTTGCGTGTGGGGCTTGCGGTCTTGCTGGTACCGCTTTTCGTCAGCCTGCTCTGCACCCGTTTGCTGATCCCGACGCAGACGGAGATGGCAGGCGACCTTATCGAGCGCGAGGCGGTGTGAAGCGCTATTTCCCAAGGTTGACTTTCCCTGTGGGTTCTTGACGGTTTGACGACAACAGTGCCTGCGAATCTGCTAGAGACGGGCCGGGAATTTGTAAGGGGAATTGGACGTGCAGGTTGGCATCGATATGGGACTGGCGTCCGGCGCTCCGGCGACGCTCGATATCGAGGAGCTACTGGCGACGCGTCTGCTCGTGCAGGGCAATTCCGGTTCCGGCAAGTCGCATCTTCTCCGCCGTCTGCTGGAACAGTCAGCCCAATGGGTGCAACAGGTCATCATCGATCCCGAAGGTGATTTCGTCACGCTCTCCGACCGCTACGGCCATGTCGTCGTCGACGGTGAGCGCACCGAGGCCGAGCTTGCCGGCATTGCCAACCGTATCCGCCAGCACCGCGTATCCTGCGTTCTGACGCTGGAAGGTCTCGATATCGAGCAGCAGATGCGGGCAGCTGCCGCCTTCCTCAACGGCATGTTCGATGCCGATCGCGAATATTGGTATCCTGTTCTCGTCGTGGTCGACGAAGCGCAGATGTTTGCGCCCTCGGTCGCCGGCGATGTGTCGGAAGATGCGCGCAAGGCTTCGCTCGGTGCCATGACCAACCTGATGTGCCGCGGACGTAAACGCGGGCTTGCGGGCGTCATCGCCACGCAGCGCCTTGCAAAGCTTGCGAAGAACGTCGCGGCCGAAGCCTCGAACTTCCTGATGGGCCGTACCTTCCTCGATATCGACATGGCGCGTGCCGCAGACCTGCTCGGCATGGATCGCCGCCAGGCGGAAATGTTCCGAGATCTCAAGCGCGGTCATTTCGTGGCGCTCGGCCCGGCCTTGTCGCGCCGGCCGCTGCCGATCCAGATCGGCAATGTAGAGACCTCTGCGCGCTCCTCCAGCCCGAAGCTGATGCCGTTGCCGGATGCGCCGCAGGATGTGGAAGACCTGATCTTCACACCCGACCCGGAAGAATTTCAGCGGCCGATCGTGCGGCGTACTCCGCCCGCACCACGCCCGACCACCGATATTCTGGCTGAGCTGTCGCGCTCGACGCCATCAGCAGCACCGTTGCAGGCTTCCGAGCCGCGTGTGGCGCAGCCGGAAATCTCGGCCGAGGAGCGTGAGGAACGGCTTGCCGGCGTGCTCGCCGAAATCCTCGACGATCCGGGCTCCGGCTTCCGCACCGATGCAATTCTCTATCAGGAGTTCCTGGTGCGGCTGCGCATGCGCCGCGTTCCCGGTCCGCCGATGTCGCTGCCGGAATTCCGACGGCGCGTTGCGGTTTCGCGCTCCGGCGTCGATCCCGAAATGGCGGCAGGCGAGGCGTGGGCGACGGCACTTTCACTGTCGAACGGCGTCACCGACGATCTGCAGGGCGTGTTCCTGATGATGGCGAAGGCTGCGATCGGCGGCGAGGCTTGCCCTTCTGATTCCCGTATCGCTCGTGCTTACGGCACTCATTCAGCCCGTCGCGCGCGCCGGCTGCTCGGTTATTTCGAGGAGCAAGGGCTCATCGTCGTGCACGCGGATTTCAGCGGCAAGCGCATCGTTGCCTTTCCGGACCTGCAGGCCGAAACCGCACCAGGCTCAGCCGATGCGCCCGACAGCGATTTTCTGAAGAGCGCTGCCGAATAAACCGCGTCAAACCCAACTCTGGATGATTTCGGGGCTGGCATGGATGCAGGTGAGCTCCAACCGCGTCGTTCCGACATTCTTGAAGCAATGCGGCGTCTCGGCATTGACGATGACGATATCGCCGACGTTGGGCTCCAGCGTCTCCTCGCCGACGGTAAAGCGCGCCTTGCCGGAGCGCACGATCCACATTTCCGTATAGGGGTGAATATGCAGGTCCGGCCCCTGGCCAGGCTCGTTGTCGATCAGGAAGATCGAGACCGGCGCGCCGTAATCGCCGCCCTCGAAACGGATGGTGCGATTGGCGAACTGCTGCTGGCTTTCACGCGGTAGGACATGGAACATGATTTCCTCCTTGGATCACGCTGCAGGTTCGCTATACTTATCTTCACGAGAAGATAATCTTCCCAATTTATCTTCTCGTCAAGATAGTTTTGGAGTGACCATGGAAAAACAAGACCATGTCGACCGGTTGCGCGCTCTCTGGGCGGAAGAGCTGCCCGATCTCGATACGACGCCGATGAGCATTCTCGGGCGCATCTACCGGATCTCCAATCTGGTGCGGCCATCCATCGAGGCGACATTCTCGGAATTCGATCTCGATCGCGGCGAGTTCGACGTGATCGCGACGATCCGGCGCGCTGGGCCGCCATACCGAATGATCCCGACGGAGCTCTACAGCCTTCTGATGATTTCCTCGGGCGGGCTGACGCACCGGCTGGACAGGCTGGAGAAATCCGGGCTCATCCGGCGCGAGCGCTCTGCCGGGGACAAGCGCAGCTTCGAGGTGGCGCTGACGAAGGAGGGCATCCGCCGTGCCGAAGCCGCCTTCCGCGAAGACATGAAGCGGGAACTCGGCCATCTCGACGGACTGGATGAGGACGAGCGTCGGGCGCTGGCCGGGCTCTTGCGCAAACTTGCCGGTTCGCTCGAACGGGCGGGTGAGAACGGGCTTGCTGCGGCAGATTCTGTTTGACAATCCTGTGACTTATCCCTAAAGACCGCCCGAGCACCGGGCAGCAATGTCCGGTGTTTCATTTGACATGTCCCGTGGATTTTGTCCGTTCGCGAATGGAAAAATCCTGTCGGGTCCCGGAAACGGGATCAAAGGAGGGCGTGTTTCCTTCGCGCGGTTTGGCAACAAACCGTCCTAACTTTTTGAAAGGAAATACGATGAGCAAGCGCGAATCGTCTAAGTACAAGATCGACCGCCGTATGGGCGAAAACATCTGGGGCCGTCCGAAGTCCCCGGTGAACCGCCGCGAATACGGCCCGGGCCAGCACGGCCAGCGCCGCAAGGGCAAGCTTTCCGACTTCGGTGTGCAGCTGCGCGCCAAGCAGAAGCTGAAGGGTTACTACGGTGACCTGCGCGAGAAGCAGTTCCGCGCAATCTTCGCTGAAGCTGACCGCCGCAAGGGCGATACCTCGGAAAACCTGATCGGTCTTCTGGAGTCGCGTCTCGACGCGATCGTGTATCGCGCCAAGTTCGTTCCGACGGTCTTTGCTGCCCGTCAGTTCGTCAACCATGGCCACGTCACGGTCAACGGCGTCCGCGTCAACATCGGTTCTTACCGTTGCAAGGCCGGCGACGTCATCGAAGTTCGTGAACGCTCCAAGCAGCTCGTTACGGTTCTGGAATCGGTTTCGCTCGCTGAGCGCGACGTTCCTGATTACGTCGAAGTCGACCACCACAAGATGGTTGCCACTTTCGCACGCGTTCCGACGCTTGCCGACGTTCCGTATGCGGTCGTCATGGAACCGCAGCTGGTCGTCGAATTCTATTCTCGCTAACGCATAGCCCCGACAATCGAATTCGATTGTCGGAAAGGCTTATGCGTTTTTACGATGCTGCTGCGTCCTTTGCACATCTACGATGTGCGGCGCAGCAGGGCGAGAGGCGTTTTCGCATACAGAAAAGCCGCCTTACAAGGCGGCTTTTTTGTTCTCTGGAGAGAAGCCATCATGGATTTGCAGACAGTCCTCGACAGCATCTACAAGGAATTGGCGCCGCGCATCGGCGAGGGCAAGGTGGCGGATTACATCCCCGAGCTTGCCAAGGTCGATCCCAATCAGTTCGGCCTGTCGATCGTCACCGTCGATGGCAAGGTCTATAGCGTCGGCCATGCCGATGTGGCTTTCTCCATCCAGAGCATTTCCAAGGTCTTCATGCTGACGCTGGCGCTCGGCAAGGTGGGCGAGGGGCTGTGGAAGCGCGTCGGCCGCGAGCCCTCGGGCTCGGCCTTCAATTCCATCGTGCAGCTCGAGCATGAGCACGGCATCCCGCGCAATCCCTTCATCAACGCCGGCGCGATCGCCGTCAGCGATGTCGTCATGGCGGGTCATGCGCCGCGCGAGGCAATCGGTGAACTGCTGCGCTTCGTGCGCTACCTGGCGGATGACGAATCCGTCACCATCGACGACAAGGTGGCGCGTTCGGAGACGGCGACCGGTTACCGCAATTTCGCGCTCGCCAATTTCATGCGCTCCTATCGCAATCTCGACCATCCGGTGGATCACGTGCTCGGCGTTTATTTCCACCAGTGCGCGCTTTCGATGACCTGCGAGCAACTGGCCCGCGCCGGCCTGTTCCTGGCGGCGCGTGGCGGCCATCCGCTGACAGGCCATTCGGTGGTTTCGCCGAAGCGGGCGCGGCGCATCAATGCGCTGATGCTGACCTGCGGCCATTACGACGGATCGGGCGACTTCGCCTATCATGTCGGCCTGCCGGGCAAGAGCGGTGTCGGCGGTGGCATTTTTGCGGTGGCGCCGGGCATTGCCTCGATCGCCGTCTGGTCGCCGGGGCTGAACAAGGTTGGCAATTCACAGCTTGGCGCCGTGRCACTTGAGATGCTGGCTGCCCGCACCGGCTGGTCCGTTTTCGGCGATTGAGACTGGGTTGGAGTGCCGGTTTCTGCTAAGCAGGACGCGCGCATCAGATGGATGAGAAGATGAATATCGCAGCCGATATTGCCGACGATCTGGAAGTGGCTGAAGCCGGCATCGGCCATGCGCTATTTGCCAATGCGCCTGATACGGTTTCCTTCAACAAGCTGCGCAAACGCCTGATGCGACAGGTCCGCCAGGCCTTCGACGACTTCGACATGCTGAAGGGCCAGAAACGCTGGCTGATCGGCATTTCCGGCGGCAAGGATTCCTACGGGCTCTTGTCGCTGTTGCTCGACCTGCAATGGCGCGGCTTGTTGCCGGTGGAGCTGATTGCCTGCAATCTCGACCAGGGCCAGCCGAATTTTCCGAAGCATGTACTACCGGAATACCTCACGAAGATCGGCGTCAAACATCGCATCGAATATCGCGATACCTATTCCATCGTGAAGGAAAAAGTGCCGGAGGGAGCCACCTACTGTTCGCTCTGCTCGCGCCTGCGCCGCGGCAATCTCTATCGCATTGCCAAGGAAGAAGGCTGCGATGCGTTAGTGCTCGGCCATCACCGCGAGGATATCCTCGAGACCTTCTTCATGAACTTCTTCCACGGCGGGCGGCTTGCCTCGATGCCGGCAAAGCTGCTCAATGACGAAGGTAACCTGATGGTGCTGCGGCCGCTTGCTTATTGCGCCGAGGACGACATGGCGAAATTCGCTGCTGCCATGCAGTTCCCGATCATCCCCTGCGATCTCTGCGGCTCGCAGGACGGTTTGCAGCGCAATGCGATGAAGGACATGCTCGCCGATATCGAGCGCCGCATGCCCGGCCGCAAGGATACGATGCTGCGCGCGCTCGCCCATGTGAACCCGTCGCATCTGCTTGATCCCAAACTTTTCGACTTTTCTGCACTGAGCGTCACCCAAACGTCATAATGGACTTGCTATGAGCGTCTGCAGATCCATGCAACGAGTCCAAAATGATTTTCTCAGACAATGACATAGAGTTTCTCGGCGATTGCCTCCGGCATGTCGCCGAAGAAGAGATAATGCCGCGCTTCCGCAATGCGGCTGCGGCCAATGTTTCCGAAAAGACATCTTCCATCGATCTCGTCACGCAGGCCGACCTGCGCTCCGAGGCCTATCTGACCGCGGCCATCCGCGAGCGCTTTCCCTCGGCATTGATCGTCGGCGAAGAAGCCTATGAGGCTGATCGTTCCGTCGTGCCGGCATTGGCCGATGCCGATCTTGCCTTCGTCATCGACCCCGTCGACGGCACCTTCAATTTCGCAGCGGGAATGCCGGTCTTCGGTACGATCCTGGCCGTGACGGTCAAGGGTGAAACGGTTGCCGGCATCATTCACGATCCGGCGCTCGGCGACACCGTCGTTTCCCTCAAGGGCGCCGGTGCCTTCCAGCACAAGCGCAATTGCGACCCTGTCCGCCTGAAGGTCGCAGAGCCGATCGAGCTTAACCGCATGATCGGCGCCATGGCCTGCAGCCATATGGAAGAACCCGATCGTTCGCGCGTTGCCGCCAATATGGCGAGGATCAAGATGACCTTCGCCTTCAACTGCTCGGCCTATGAATATTGGATGGTTTCCTCGGGCAAGCTGCATTTCATCGGCCATCCGAAGCTGATGCCGTGGGATCATCTGGCCGGCGTGCTGACGCATCAGGAGGCCGGCGGCCATACCGCCAAGTTCGACGGAACGCCCTACAGGCCGGGCGAGATTTCCGGCGGCATCATCTCGGCTCCCGACAAGGAAAGCTGGCAGATGATCCGAAACGAGATCGTCGGCTACCGATAAACCGAAAGGAACCGCCATGACCACTGCCATAGATACGATGACGCTTGCCGATCTCTTGCGGCAGGCAGCGAAAGCCGAGATCCTGCCGCGCTTTCGCCGACTGGGCAGCGGTGATGTGCGCGCCAAGACGGAAGCGACCGATCTGGTAACGGAAGCCGACGAGCAGGCTGAAAGAATGCTGAAGGCGGAGGCCGCGCGCCTCTGGCCGGAGGCGCTCTTCATCGGGGAAGAATCGGTTTCTGCCGATGCAGCACTTCTCGACAAGCTTAACGGCGCTGATCTCGCCATCATCGTCGATCCCGTCGACGGTACTTTCAATTTCGCTTCCGGCATTCCGGCCTTCGGCGTCATGGCCTCCGTCGTCTCCAGAGGCGAGACGGTCGCCGGCATCATCTATGATCCGATGGGCGACGACTGGGTCATGGCGGAAAAGGGCGGCGGCGCCTGGCTGCGCCGGCCGGACGGCGAGGCGCAGCGGCTGAGCGTTGCCGCGCCGGTCGCGCTCGACCAGATGGTCGGCATGGCCTCCACCGGCTACCTGCCGCAGGAGAAGCGCGCAGAGATCCTCGGCAATCTCGCCAAGGTACGCTTCCTCACCAACTACCGCTGTGCGGCCCACGAATACCGCGCCTTTGCCGGCGGGCATGTGCATTACCTGATGTACAACAAGCTGATGCCCTGGGATCACCTGGCCGGTACCTTGATCAGCCAGGAAGCCGGCGCCTATGCCGCCCGCTTCGACGGCTCGGCCTATCTGCCGCATCATGTCAGCGGCGGCTTGCTGATCACGCCCGACAAGGAAAGCTGGGACGTKCTGCGCCGCGAGGTCTTCACGGTCTGAAGCCGGCAAGCCCGTCGTCGGTGCCGATCAGGCGAGGATCTGCTGCAGCGCGTCGAGAAGCTTGTCGCATTCGGCATCGGTGCCGATGGTGATGCGCAGGAAGTCCTGGATGCGCTCCTTGCGGAAATGCCGCACGAGCAGGGCTCTCTTTCGCAGCTCACCAGTAAGTTCCGCGCCGCCGCGCTCTGCATGGCGGGCGAATACGAAATTGGCAGAAGACGGCAAGACTTCGAAGCCCAGCCCCCTGAGAGCGGCGGTCAGGCGCTCGCGGCTCGCGATAATCAGATCGCAATGTTTCCTGAACCAGTCCTGATCCTCCCAGGCGGCAACGGCGCCCGCCTGGGTGAGCCTGTCCAGCGGATAGGAATTGAAACTGTCCTTGACCCTTTCCAGCGCATCGATCAGCGGCCGCTGGCCGACCGCGAAACCGACGCGCAGGCCGGCAAGGCCGCGCGATTTCGAGAAGGTCTGGACGACGAGCAGGTTCGGATATTTCCGGACGAGCGGGATAGCGCTCTCACCGCCGAAATCCACATAGGCTTCGTCGATAACGACAACCTGATCCGGATGCTCGGCGATTAACGCGTCGATCGCCGCAAGAGGCAGTGCGGTCCCGGTCGGCGCATTCGGGTTGGGCAGGATGATCGCGCCGCAGGGCTGCCGATAATCCTCGATCCTGACCTGCATCTTTTGGTCCAGCGGGATCTCACGGAAATCGATGCCATAGAGACCGCAATAGGTCGGGTAGAAGCTATAGGTGATATCCGGGTAGAGCAGGGGCAGTTCGTGCTTTAGCAGCGCCTGGAAGGTGTGCGCCAGAACCTCGTCCGAACCATTACCAACGAAGACTTCGCCGGGATCGAGATCGTAGCTTGCGGCAATCGCCTGGCGCAGTTTCAGCCCGGTCGGTTCGGGATAGAGCCGCAGCGTGTCATTGACCGTTTCCGAGATCGCCGCCAACGCGCGGGGCGATGGGCCGTAGGGGTTCTCATTGGTGTTGAGCTTGACCAACCCGTCGATGACGGGCTGTTCGCCCGCCACGTAGGGCGTCAGGGATTGGACAACGGGGCTCCAGAAACGGCTCATCGTGAACTTCCAGTCTTATGCCTGCTGCAGCATTACATGTGAACGGCGCCGGGGTCGATCTGCGGGCTGTCGCCGGGATGGGTGAAAAGTTTGCCTTTTTCGGCCCAGAGCACCATGACCACAGTGACAAGACCGAAGAGCGCAAAGCCGCCGAAGAGCGGCTGCACCGTACCGTTGAAGAGCTGACCGACGCCGCCGCCGAGAAGGGCGCCGAAGGTCGTCGACACGAAACCCGTCACCGCAGTTGCCGTGCCGGCGAGATTGCCCATCGGCTCCAGGCTGATCGCCGTGAAATTGGTGGCGATCACGGCAAACATCATGAGCAGGATCGAGAAGAGCGCATAGGAGAAGGCGAAGGACGGCGTGCCGCCCAGCGCCGCCACGAAGCCGATCGCCGAGACGATGGTGAAGAGCAGCATGGCGGCATGCGAAATACGACGCATGCCGAAGCTGCGCACCAGCATGCCATTGGCGAAGTTGGCGACTGCAATGCCGCCGGCCGTCGCCGCGAAAGCAATCGGCAGCCAGTCGCCAAGGCCATAGACCTCGCCGAAGACCTGCTGGACCGAGATCACATAGGCGCTGATGACGCCGGTGAACATGGTGAGCCCGATCATGTAGCCGCAGGTGATGCGGTTGGTGAGAACCGTTTTGAAGCCGTCGCCAACAGCAGCGAAGGACAACGGGATGCGCTCTTCCGGCGGGAGGGATTCCTTCAGCCGCAGCAGCGCCCAGACGAATAGGATAGAGGCGACGATGCCGAGCAGGATGAAGATCCAATGCCATTCGGCATAGGCGATGATCATCTGGCCGACCGAAGGGGCGACGATCGGCACGATCATGAAGACAATCATGACATAGGACATGACACGCGCCATTTCGCGGCCGCCGAAGCAGTCGCGGACGATCGCCATGGTGGTGATGCGAACGGCTGCGCCGCCGATGCCCTGAACGAAACGCATGATCAACAGCATCTCGAAGCTGCCGGTGGCGGCTGCCGCAAACATGCCGACCACATAGCAGGCTAGGCCGCCGAGCAGGATGTTGCGCCGACCGAAAGCATCCGACAGGCTGCCGAAGACAATCTGCGAGGCGCCGAAGCCCAGGAAGAACACGCCGATGACGAGCTGCGTGTCATTGCTGTTGGTCACACCCAGCGAATGGCCGATACTGGGTAACGCAGCCAGCATGCTGTCGATCGCCATGGCGATGCTGGCAGTCATGATGGCGATGGTGACCACGAATTCGACAAAGCCCATGCCGATGCGGGCAGAACCCTGGTTTTCCGTGTGCGGTTTGTGTGTCGGAGTCATCCGAATCCCCCTGAATGACGGAAGAGCGGCCGCAAACGCGGCCGAATTCGATGTGGGAGGGCGGCGGAGTCCCTACCATGGTGTCCCGCCGGCCCGATGTGTCTGAAAACTTCAGTGCCCGATATCGGTGAAGTTCGAAATTGATGCGTCCTTCGGCAGCGGTGCGTGCTGCGGCCTGAACAGTCGTCCCTTTTCGGCGATCAGCACGAAAACGATGCCAGCAAGCGACACGACGAAGTAACCTAATATCATCGGCGTTGCCGTGCCGTCGAAGGCCTGTCCGATCATCGCTCCGATCAATGCCCCGCCGATCGTGCTCATGAAGCCGATCACCGAGGAGGCTGTGCCGGCAAGGTGGCCGAGGGGCTCCATGGCGAGCGAGTTGAAGTTGGAGCCGATCCAACCGAACTGGAACATGACCAGCGCGAAGAAGATGATGAAGACCACGAAGGGCATCGGCTGCGGTCCAAAGATCTGCACCATGAGCCAGATGAAGCTCAGAATGCAGAAGCCGAGGATCGACGCATGCGACAGGCGGCGCATGCCGAAGCGGCCGACCAGCTGCGAGTTGATGAAGGACGAGAAGGCCATAAACAGCGCCACACCGGCAAAGGCGACCGGCATATAGACGCCAAGCCCATAGATGCCGACATAGATCTGCTGGGCGGAGTTGATGAAGCCGAACAGCGCGCCGAAGAGAATCGTGCTGGCGATGGTGTAACAGAGGGCGATGCGGTTCGACAGGAAGATCGCGAAGCCCTGCGCCACCGAGCGGACCGTGAAGGGACGAACATTCGCCGGATCGAGCGTTTCCGGCAGGCGCAGATACATCCAGATGCCGACAGCCGTCGCCATCGTGCCGATGAAGACGAAGATCATGTGCCAGGTGCTGACGAGCATGATGATCTGGCCGCTGCCGGGCGCAATGACAGGCACGATCATGAAGACCATCATGATCAGCGACATGACTTCCGCCATCTGCCGGCCGCCGTAGACGTCGCGGACGATGGAGATCGTAATGACGCGGGTGRCTGCCGAACCGAGACCCTGGATGAAGCGCAGCACGAGAAGACCCGCAAAGCTCGGGACGACGGCAATGCCGAAAGCAGAAACGATATAAATAACGAGCCCGATCAGCAGCGGAATACGGCGACCGAAGCGATCGGAAAGCGGACCGTAGAAAAGCTGGGCGAGGCCGAAGCCGAAAAGATAAGATGAAACGACATACTGACGATGGTTTTCGTTTTCGACACCGAGGCTTGAGCCGATCTGCTGCAGTGCGGGCAGCATGATGTCGATTGCCAGCGAGTTGACGGCCATCAAGAAAGCCGCAAGCGCGATAAATTCGAGCTTGCCCATGGGCAGCCGACCCGCGGACATGGCTTGTGATGAATCTGTCACAATGAAATTCCCATAAACAGGTCAAGGCGCTGCTTGGCGCAGCGCCTCGAACTCAAGATACAGATTTGGAAACCGGAYGGACGCCCGGTGACCGATCAGGCGACGGCGGTCTTAACCGTGACGCCATTTTCCTGGAGGTGCTGCTGCAGCTCACCGGCCTGGAACATTTCCCGCACGATGTCACAGCCGCCGACGAATTCGCCCTTCACGTAGAGCTGGGGGATCGTCGGCCAGTTGGAATAATCCTTGATGCCCTGGCGGATTTCCGAATCGGCGAGCACGTTGATGCCCTTATAGTCGACACCGATGTAATCGAGAATCTGGACGACCTGGCCGGAGAAACCGCACTGCGGAAACTGCGGCGTGCCCTTCATGAAGAGGACGACGTCGTTGCTCTTGATCTCGTTTTCGATGAATTCGTTGATACCGCTCATAGGCCTTAATCCTTTCAACAGGCGGGTTAAAGGCCCGCCGTTTCAATCGTTTTCCTTAGATAGCATGTGGGGGCCGGAATTCCACCCGCCAAAACCAAAAAAAGACCAATCCGCGACACTCTGAGGCGCACATTGTTGCCTAAGCGTTACGGCTCCCTGGGTGAGGCAGACCTGGGTCTGTTCTATATCGGTATCGGTGAAGTGGCCGAGATCCCATTGCGAGACTTCGGTCATGACATCGAGATCGCATTCGCCCATGCCCTTGCCGCAAGGAAATGCAAGCACTGCAGCTTACGATGGAAAAGGTTTAGGCCGGGCGCTGCCTACTGCGGCCTGCCGCCGTGCGGCGCTTGCTGACCTGCTTGCGAGCGGGCTTACGGCTCGTCGAGGTTGCCTTGCGCATGGTGCGGCTCGTTGTTACTGAAGCTGCCTTGCGACGCTTGCGCTTGGTCGTGGTGCGACCCGTCGTCTTCTTCAAGATTTCCTTCAGAACGCTATTGACCACGCCTGACACCAGTTCATTCACGAGACTAGCCACAAAATCCCTCCCAATCTGATCAAAACGCACCTTCCGCTATTGAATTCCGGAAGAGTTCGCTTAGCAAGTCGGTTCGAAGGTTTTATCCGGTTTTTCGCCGTATTTTCAAGCGAACCCGTCATCCTGGCAACGTCGCCCTCAACCCGCCGGAAAGAAGAAAAAGACCATGAAACTCGTCGAGAAGCGGGTTGTGCTGCATTTCCCCGGCTTCGAGCCGCTTGATGGCGCAGCACACCGGGCGCGGTATGAGCGTACCGCCCGGCAAAGCGCATCCGTCTGGGGTTATAATGTCGCGACGGGTGCTGCAAACGAAGGGCACTATGTTTCCTTCGATGTCGGCACGGGTGCCGATGGCTGGCAGACGAAGACGCGTATGCATGTCTTCGACCATAATGATCTGGTGCAGCGGCTACGCATGGGAAATACGGCAAGCCGGATCGCGACGGGCTTTCTAAGCTTCTGGCAAGTGGTGCGGGAAGGCGGTATGGCCGGCTATTTCCGCCATGCCTGGCGCTTCGGACTGTTCTTTATCTTTCCCTTCCTGCTGACGGCCCTTGCAATCGTCATCACGCTGCAGATCCTGACGCTGCCTTACTGGCTGGGACTTCCCGGCTGGCATCTCGGCTGGAGCGCGCCGCTGGCGGCCATCTTCTTCATCTTCGGCTTCCTGCCATTCTCGGAGCGCTTCCACACGCTGCATCTTTTTGCCGACTGGGAAATGGCGATGGCGCTGGCACGCATGGACAGGCCCGAATTCAACGACTGGCTGGAGCAATGCGCGACGTCGATGGGTGAGGCGCTCAATGAGGAGGCCGATGAATATGTCATCTCCTCGCACAGCATGGGCTCCAGCGTCGCAGCACACGTCGTCGGCATTCTGCTCGAGCGCGAACCTGACGCATTCAAGGGCAAGCGCGTGGTGTTTGCGACACTTGGCTGCGCCATCCTGCAATGCGCGCTGATGTCATCTGCCACGCTTTTGCGTTCACGCGTCGGCCTGATTGCACGTTGCCCGGATATTTTCTGGCTGGACGTGCAGTGCCTGACGGATTCGATCAATTTCTACAAGGTGCCGGTCGTCAGCGTTTCCGGCCATCCGGATGCCCCGCAGGCGAGCATGATCCATATCCGCGTACGGCAGATGCTGACGCCGGAGCATTACAAAAAGATTCGTGGGGATCAGTTGCGTGTGCATCGCCAGTACGTGCTGGGGCCGGACATGAAATCTTCTTTCGATTTCACGCTGCTCACCGCCGGCCCAATGCCGGCCTCGGTTTTTGCCAATCCCGATCAGAGCAAGCTACCCGCCTGAGTTAACGGAAAAAGGTGAGGCGACGTCGATCACTTTCGAGCCAACCGCGTCTGTTCCAAAACAAAAAGGCCCGGCGGAAGGATGCCTTCCCGCCGGGCCTATTCATTTCCACAGGCCGAAGCTTGCATCTCAATCCGGCGCCGAGGTCTGCAAAGCAAGCGCGTGCAGGATGCCGCCCATATTGCCCTTCAGCGCCTCATAGACCATCTGGTGCTGCTGCACGCGGCTCTTGCCGCGGAAAGCTTCGGCGACGACTTCAGCGGCGTAGTGGTCGCCATCGCCTGCCAGATCGCGGATCGTCACCTTGGCACCGGGAATCCCGGCCTTGATCATGTCTTCAATATCGCCGGGTTTCATGGCCATGATCGTTACTCCTTGCGCATCATTCCGCAGCGGCAAGTTCGCCRCGGCCGTCCATGAAATCAGGGAACCACGATTCATGGGCGTCGCGCAATTGCTGAATCGGCAGCGAGATCAGATCGTCGACAACGAGCGCGCCACCGCCCACCGTTCCGAGGCGGCGGAAGGGAATGCCTGACCCTTCGGCATTGGCGCAGACGAAATCGGCAACATCCTTTGGAACCGTCAGGACGTAGCGGGCCTGATCCTCACCGAAGAGCTGTGCATGCGGCGCGCCTTTACCTTCGCTGAGGCTGATATTGAGACCTTTGCCTGAAGCCATCGCCATTTCGGCAAGTGCTGTCACCAGACCACCAGAGGAAATGTCGTGGCAGGCGGTCGCCTGGCCGTTGCGGATCACAGAGCGGACGAAATCGCCGTTGCGACGCTCGGCGAAGAGATCGACTTCAGGTGCGGGACCTTCGGTGCTGCCGATGACATCGCGCAGATAGACGGACTGGCCGAGATGGCTGCCGTCGGTGCCGATGAGCAGAACACGGTCGCCTTCGGCAGCGCTGCCGATACGGGCCATCTTGCGCCAGTCGGGCATCAGGCCGACGCCGGCAATGGTCGGGGTCGGCAGGATCGCGACGCCATTGGTCTCGTTATAGAGCGAGACGTTGCCGGATACGATCGGGAAGTCGAGCGCGCGGCAGGCTTCGCCGATGCCCTTCACGGCTTCGACGAACTGGCCCATGATTTCGGGCTTCTCCGGATTGCCGAAGTTGAGGTTGTCGGTCGCCGCCAGCGGCTCGGCGCCGGTCGCAGTGATGTTGCGCCAGCATTCGGCAACAGCCTGCTTGCCGCCTTCGAAAGGATCGGCCTCGACATAACGCGGTGTAACGTCGGAGGAGAAGGCCAGCGCCTTCAGCGGGTGACCTTCGACGCGCACAACGCCGGCATCGCCGCCCGGAAGCTGCAGGGAGTTGCCCTGGATCAGTGTGTCATACTGTTCGTAGACCCAGCGGCGGCTCGACTGGTTGGCAGAGCCGACGAGCTGCAGCAGCGCCTCGTTATAATCCTGGGGAGCAGCGACGAGATTGGCCGGCAGCGGCGCACGCTTGCCGGATTCGCGCCAGGGGCGGTCATATTCCGGAGCCTGGTCCCCGAGATCCTTGATCGGCAGGTTCGCAACTTCCTCGCCCTGATGCATGACGCGGAAGCGCAGGTCATCGGTGGTCTTGCCGACGATTGCGAAATCGAGGCCCCACTTGACGAAGATCGCCTTGGCTTCCTCTTCCTTTTCCGGCTGTAGCACCATGAGCATGCGCTCCTGGCTTTCCGACAACATCATCTCATAGGCGGTCATGCGCTCTTCGCGCACCGGCACCTTGTCGAGTTCGAGCAGGATGCCGAGGTCGCCCTTGGCGCCCATTTCGACAGCCGAGCAGGTGAGGCCGGCGGCACCCATGTCCTGGATGGCGATGACGGCGCCGGTCTTCATCAGTTCCAGGCAGGCTTCGAGCAGGCATTTCTCGGTGAAGGGGTCGCCGACCTGAACTGTCGGGCGCTTCTCCTCGATCGATTCGTCGAATTCGGCGGATGCCATCGTTGCACCACCGACGCCGTCGCGGCCGGTCTTGGCGCCGAGATAGACGACGGGAAGGCCGACGCCCTTGGCTTCCGACAGGAAGATGGCGTTAGACTTGGCAAGGCCCGCAGCAAAGGCGTTGACGAGGATGTTGCCGTTATAGCGGGCATCGAATTCCACTTCGCCGCCGACCGTCGGCACGCCGAAGGAATTGCCGTAGCCACCGACGCCGGAGACCACGCCGGAGACGAGGTGGCGGGTCTTCGGATGATCCGGCTCGCCGAAACGCAGCGCGTTCATGGCAGCGATCGGACGCGCGCCCATGGTGAAGACGTCGCGCAGGATGCCGCCGACACCGGTCGCCGCACCCTGGTAGGGCTCGATATAAGAGGGGTGGTTGTGGCTCTCCATCTTGAAGACGACGCAATCGCCGTCATCGATATCGACCACGCCGGCATTTTCGCCCGGTCCCTGGATGACGCGCGGACCCTTGGTCGGCAAGGTGCGCAGCCACTTCTTGGAGGATTTATAGGAGCAGTGCTCGTTCCACATGGCCGAAAAGATGCCGAGCTCGGTAAAGGACGGTTCGCGGCCGATCAGATCCAGAATGCGCTGGTATTCATCCGGCTTGAGGCCGTGTGAGGCGATGAGTTCCGGCGTGATCTTGATAGTGTTGGGAATGGTCATGAGCTCTCGAAAGTCCCTGCCTTAGAGCAATCCAGCAAAAGTGCGCAGCGGTTTTGCGTCCGGAATTGCGTGAAACAAAGAGATAGAGCACGACCGAGATTCGAAGAACAACGGACATGCCCTAGCGCGTTTGCCGTGTCTTTAGCTTAAGTAGGAATTGCGCGCGATAGGAAAATGCCTGCCGTCAACAGAGGGCAGGCATCAAAAGCTTCATAATGCTGTCTTTAACGGGCGAAGCCCGTCAGAATTTGTAGCCGACCATCAGTCCGGCGCGGGTCATGCCGTCGTTGGGGCCATCGCAGAGATTGGCATTCGAGGAATGGGCGAGCTGCGCCATGACATTCCAGTTGCTGTTTAAGCGATAGCCGGCGCCGAGATATTCGTGGAACAGCACACGACAGCCGAGATCGGGATCGTCGTCGTCATCGCGAAGCTCGCCAGTGTGGATGACGCCGCCGAAGCCAGCTTCAGCGAAGATCTTGTCGCTGAGGTCGACCGTCCAGGTGAAACCGGCGAAGAACTGCGTGGCTTCACCCGCCGTGCCGATCGAGGTGCCGACATGGACGCGCGGATGCATGAGCTGCTGCTTCCAGTCGGTTGCCTGCTCAAAACCGAAGGGATCGAAAAGGACCGTTACTTCAGGGAAAACGCCATCTTCATGCGAGTGACCGCCCTGAACGGAAGCAGAAGCGCCGAAGCGCAATTCGTCGAAAATCTTGCCTCCGGCTTGCGCCGTTGATGACATTCCCAGGCTGCTGGCAATGAGTGCGACCAACGCGATACTCGACAGGCGTAGCAGGCTCAAACGGAAATCGAATTTCATCTGCTGTCCCTTGATTCTCGCTTAAACAGCGGAATGTGAAAGAGGTAACACGCAGAGTTAGACGGTAAAGCGCTGGTGTCCGGATCATGGCTTTTTCCACAATCCTGACACCAATTTGCAACAGTTCAGATTTCCCCGTCGTAGGCGGAGCCGCCATTTTCCAGCAGTCGTTTCAATATCATAAGGCCGGACACCAGCTCGTTTCTATCCTTCGGTGAAGAGAAGCCGATGCGCACGCGGTGATAGACTTTGTCGCCACGCGCCGCCTTGAACTCATCCTCGTCGTCGACAAGCACGCCATCGCGAAAGGCGGCATTCTTGAAGGTGCCGGACAGCCAGGGTTCCGGCAGTTTCAGCCACAGGAAGGGCGCATGCGGGTGGGATTCGAAATCAAAGCCCTGCATGACCTCACGGGCGAGACTCACGCGGGCCGACAGTTCCAAAACGCTCGCGTCGCGGATCTCATGCGCCTTGCCGCTCAGGACAAGGCGCGCGCAGGTTTCCGCCAGGATGAAGGGCAGGCCGCCCGTAACCATCTTGTGCGTGACCTTGATGCGCTGGGCGAAATGCGGCGGGCAGGCGACCCAGCCGCCACGCACGCCGGCAGCAACCGATTTCGACAGGCCATTGACCAGGAAGGTGCGATCGGGCGCGATTGCGGCAAGCAGTGGCGTAGCGTCATTGGCCATGCCACCATAGAGATCGTCCTCGATGATCCACACACCGTGCCGTCTGGCAATTTCGGCGATCGCGACGCGCCGCTCATAGGGCATGATGGCGAGTGTCGGATTGTGGACCGTCGGCATCGTAAAGACGAGCTTCGGATGCTGCTGCTGGCAGAGCCGCTCGA
This sequence comes from Rhizobium sp. P1_E6, assembly GCF_056405875.1. Taxonomy (NCBI): domain Bacteria; kingdom Pseudomonadati; phylum Pseudomonadota; class Alphaproteobacteria; order Hyphomicrobiales; family Rhizobiaceae; genus Rhizobium; species Rhizobium sp. P1_E6. Next base: position 45,016 of record NZ_JBFUBG010000002.1, read on the forward strand.
AATCCTCGGGAATGATGCCGTTTTCATCGGACTCGACTGTCAATGTACGCCGGCCGAGCAGGCGGACGCTGCGGCTCACCTGCGTATAGGTGAGGTTTTCGAAGACGATCTTGTCACCGGGTGCTGACACGGCTGCGATGACGGAGATGGCCGCCGCATGCGCGCCGAGCGTCGGCACAACGTTTTCAGCCTCCGGCGACCAGCCGTTGCGCGCCAGCCACAGACGGCCGGCCTCGAACCAGTTCGGTGGGAAGCTGCGGGAGTAGGAAGAGATTTCCGCCAGATGCTGTTCGCCGATCTCGGCCATGATGCCGGCGATGATCTTGCCCTGACCGAGATCCGGGGCAGCGGTCGTATCGAAGCGAAGCTTGTTCGGCGGGGCCTCGGCAACACGCGTGCCACTCAGCGAAAGGGTGACAGGGTCCACCTGCTCGCTGGGCGGCGTATCGGCGCGGTCAAGCACATAGGTGCCGCGGCCAACTTCGCCGGCGACGAGCCCGCGCTCATGAACCAGCGCATAGGCCCGGCCGATTGTTCCGATTGTCACCCCGATATCATAGGCAAGATTGCGCTGCGGCGGCAGCTTGGCGCCCGCCGGCAAGGTGCCGGAAGCAATGGCGGATTCGATATTGTCCGCAAGCCGCATATAGACCGGGCCAGAGCCCTGCGAAAGATCAGGAAGCCAATTTGTCATGGTGACAATGAATAGATTGTCACCCTCTCTCTGTCAAGACTATGTGACAATCACAAGAGCAGAACAACAGGAGCCAAGGATGTCCGTTGTACCTCCAATAAAGAGCGATATTGTATCGATTGTCTCTATCGATAGCCCGCACGAAATTGTCCTCCCGACGCAGGCGCCGGCCACGACTCAGCTGGGGCGTCTGCGGGCAGTCTTCCTGCTATGGCAACAGAAGCGGGAGGGGCGCCTGGCGTTGCGCGGACTGACAGCGGATCAACTCAAGGATATCGGCCTGTCGCAGTCCGATGCCGCACGCGAAGTCAGCAAGTCATTTTTCTGGGACTGAAGCTTAGAGCATTTCCGCTTTTCTGCGAAACACGGGAAATGCTCTGTCTCTCTGTTTTCACGCAATTGCGGACGCAAAACCGCTGCGCACTTTTGCTGGAATTGCCCTAGCTGCAGGCGCGGTTACCGCCCGACCAGCGGGTGACATCGGCGGCGATACGGCCGGAAACCGGCTCGGACATCATCGGTCCGAAAGCCTGCATCTTGGCTGGGCTGCCTTCGGCCTGCACCACAAGCAGCGGCCGGCTTTCCGGGCTGCCCTTGTGCACGACCAGAATGCGCGGACGGCCGGAGAAGGAATTGAGTTCCGGCGCGAGCTTGTAAGCCGCGAAAGCCGGATCGCCCGACTTGAACCAGCAGCTATTGGCGCCGAGCGCCACACGCTCCATCGTCGACAGCGCACTGCGATCCGGTCCCCTTACAGGAGCCGGAGACTGGCAGGCAGCGACGAATGCCGCGAGGCCGGCAAAGGCCGCAGCGTTGGCAACGGCGGCGAAAAGGCGAGGGCGCATTCAGCTTGCTCCAGTGGTCCGGCGAACGGGCCGCCTAATCAGGCAGCGATGACGTCGAGCGCCGAGGCGAAGAGGCCGCGGCCATCCGAACCGCCATGGGCGGCTTCGATAAGATTTTCCGGATGCGGCATCATGCCGAGCACATTGCCCTTGGCATTCACGATGCCGGCAATGTCGTTGACCGAACCATTCGGATTGGTGCCTTCAGCATAGCGGAAGACGACCTGGCCGTTGCCCTCGATGGCAGCGAGCGTCTCGGCATCGGCAAAGTAGTTGCCGTCATGATGGGCGACCGGGCAGCGGATGATCTGGCCCTTTTCATAGGCACGGGAGAAATCCGTCTCGGCGTTGACGACTTCGAGCTTGATCTCGCGGCAGACGAATTTCAGCGAGGCATTGCGCATCAGGGCGCCCGGCAGCAGGCCCGCCTCGACGAGGATCTGGAAGCCGTTGCAGACACCCAGAACCTTCACGCCCTGGTTTGCCTTTTCGATGATCGCCTGCATGACCGGCATGCGCGCGGCAATCGCGCCGCAGCGCAGGTAATCGCCATAGGAGAACCCGCCGGGAATGACGATCAGGTCGACGTCAGGGATTTCCGTTTCCGTCTGCCAGATCGTCACCGGCTGCTGACCGGAGATCTTGGTGAGAGCGGCGATCATGTCGCGATCGCGGTTGAGGCCCGGAAGTTGAACGACGGCTGATTTCATAAGGTCCCCGCGGTTGGCGAAAGATATTGAACTGGAACGCTTTCGGCGAGCCATACTCCATTGTCCGAGACAAAGAAAGAATGGCCCTCTGAAAACATGCGGGCTGCGTCTACACGCAGGATGATATAGTCGCCCTTGCGGCGCGTTGCGACGATCTTCGCCGTTTCGACATCATCAGAGAGATGAACGTGGTGCCGTTCCATCTTCTTCAGGCCTTCGCGCTCGATCAGGGGCCAGTTCACCAGCGACGTGCCATGAAAAAGGACTGCCGGCGGCTCGACCGCCTTCAATGCCAGATCGGCACCGATGCTATGGCCCTGGTTGGCGCGAATTCTGTCATCGACCAGGGCGAAGCGCTTCTTCGGACTGTTCTCGATGATTTCGATAATATCGGCGCGAGAGACGTCGTATCTCGACATCAACGCCTTCTCGAACACATCGAAGGGGACCCAACCTTCGGCATCAAGCGTCAGGCCTGCGGCTTCCGGCGCATGGCGCAAAACATAGCTCATGAATTTCGAGACTTCCGTCTCCAGCTTTGTTTCCATCATGACGCCTAATCCTGAAAGCCCGCCGGACGGCGGGCCTGTGATCGTCAGTCGATCGCGATCGCGTAGTTCTCGATGACCGTGTTTGCGAGGAGTTTCTCGCACATGGCCTTGAGTTCCGTCTCGGCCTTGGCCTTGTCGGAACCATCAAGTTCCAGGTCGAAGACCTTGCCCTGGCGGACATGGCCGACGCCGCCGAAGCCGAGGGCGCCAAGCGCGCCTTCGATAGCCTTGCCCTGAGGATCGAGAACGCCGTTTTTCAGCGTGACGGTGACGCGAGCCTTGATCACTTGTTTTCCCTGCTTTTACTTGACCAGAACGGGACCCGTGCCGCGCACGGGCTCGTTTTCATTGATGATGCCGAGACGGCGCGCGACTTCCGAATAGGCTTCCAGCAATCCGCCGAGATCGCGGCGGAAGAGGTCCTTGTCCATCTTCTTGCGGGTCTCGATATCCCAGAGACGGCAGCTATCCGGCGAGATTTCGTCGGCCAGGATGATGCGCATCATGTCGCCCTCGAAGAGGCGGCCGCATTCGATCTTGAAATCGACGAGCTGGATCCCGACGCCGAGGAAAAGACCGGTCATGAAGTCGTTGACACGGATGGCGAGCGCCATGATGTCGTCGAGTTCCGCCGGGTTGGCCCAGYCGAAAGCGGTGATATGCTCTTCGGAGACCATCGGGTCCTCGAGCGTATCGGACTTGTAATAGAATTCGATGATCGAACGCGGCAGGACCACGCCTTCCTCGATGCCGAGGCGCTTGGCGAGCGAGCCGGCGGCGACATTGCGCACGACGATCTCAAGCGGGATCATCTCCACTTCCTTGATCAGCTGCTCGCGCATGTTGAGCCGGCGGATGAAGTGGGTGGGAATGCCGATGTTGTTCAGATGGCTGAAAATATATTCAGAAATACGGTTGTTGAGGACGCCCTTGCCATCAATGACTTCGTGCTTCTTCTTGTTGAAAGCAGTGGCATCGTCCTTGAAGAACTGGATCAGCGTACCCGGTTCAGGCCCTTCATACAGAATCTTTGCCTTGCCCTCGTAGATACGGCGGCGACGGTTCATAGTCGTTATTCTCTGCTGTTGGCGCTCTTGGGATAGCGCGCGTGGATCGATCTCGTGGCGTCCCCTTAAAGGAAAAGAGAGAGTTTCACAATCCGCCTGTCACTCCTTCCCCGGTTTCCGGCCCTGCGCGGAAAACCGCAAAGAGAATCGAATGTCTTCGCAAGGGAAGACTACCGCCTTTTTGTTTACGGTGAAATGAAGGCAAAATCTCGGAGGGGTTATACAGGTGTTTATCTGGAGGCTGTTTTGGAGATGGGCCGGTCGACGGAAAGTCGCAGATCCGTCTGCAGCGCGCGGGCCGCACCCTCCGGCTGCCGCCAGCTTCCGCTGCGGATGAACGCGGGGATCTGCATGGCAGGCATCGGCCGGGCGAGAGCATAGCCCTGCAGCATGTCGCAACCAAGCTCCTGCAGGATACGGACGTGATCGGTGGTCTCCACACCTTCGGCGGTGACGAGAATGTTCAGCGAGCGGCCTATTTCGATGATGGAGCGCACGAGCTTGCGCTGCTCGGCCGATTGCGGCAGCCGGCTGATCAATTCGCGATCGATCTTCAGCGTCTTCGGGCTCAGCCGCAGCAGGCTGACGATCGAAGCATGGCCGGTGCCGAAATCATCGACTTCGATGTCGATGCCGAGCTTCTTCAGCTTCTTCAGATTTGCGGTCACCGCCTCGTCGCAATCGTCGAGCGAGATGGATTCCAGAAGCTCGAATGAGATCGTGCCGGGCTCGATCTTCAGCGAACGCAGCTTCTTGCCGAGCTGCGGATCGGACAGTCTCCGGCCGGAGACATTGACCGAGATGCGGGGAATGGCGAAGCCTTCGCGGACCCAGACCTTCCGATCGGCGATCGCCCGTTCGAGGATCAAGGCATCGATGGTCGAGACCACGTCGAGGTCTTCGGCAATGTCGAGAAAACGATCCGGGGCCAGCAGGCCGTGTTCGGGATGCTGCCAGCGGGCCAGCGTCTCGATGCCGGCGATATCGAGCGTGCGGGCATCGAATTGCGGCTGATAGAAGGGCACGAATTCGCTTCGCTCCAGGCCGATCAGGATTTCGTCCGCTAGGCGCTTGGCCGTCAGGATCGTGCGGCGCGCGGCATTGGAGAAGAATTCGTGGCGGTTGCGGCCGGAGCCCTTGGCCCGGTAGAGCGCGATATCGGCATTAAGGAGAAGCTGTTTTTCATCGAGCTTCGGGCCGCTGTCGATGGCGATGCCGATGCTGGCGCCGAAGCGGCAATCATGCCCCTCATATTTGATGGGTTTGCGCAGCTCGCGGATGATGCGCTCGGCGACGGTGGCGATCTTCTTCGAGGCGGTGTCGACGATGCAGAGGACGACGAATTCATCGCCGCCGATGCGCGCGACGAAATCAGTGGCGCGAATGGAGTCGCGCAATACCCGGGCGGCATGTTTCAGCATATGGTCGCCGGCGCGGTGGCCGAGCGTATCATTGATCTGCTTGAAACGGTCGAGATCGATATGAAGGATGGCGAGCGCCAGGCCTTCCTCGCGGCACTGGGTGGAGCGCTCCTCCAGCATCTTGTCGAGATAGCGGCGGTTCGGCAGGCCGGTCAGATAATCATGGAACGCCAGATGCTCGATGCTTTCCTTGGCGGCTTCGAGCTGCCTGTTGCGTGCTTCGGCGAGATCCTTGGCTCGCTGCAGTTCGTTGCGCAGCGCCACTTCGTCCGTTACGTCCCAGTTGGCGCCGATCAACCGCCGGCAACCGTTGCCATCGACGAAGAAGGCAGCGCGGGCGCGGATGATGCGCTCGGCGCCATCCCCCCGGATGATTCGGAATTCCTGGTGAAAGGGCATCTCGTCTCGGACATTGCTCTCGACGGTGCCGAGCACGCGCTCGCGATCGTCGGGATGGATCGCATCCGGCCACGCAGCGGCGGCAGCGTGGCGATCGAGGCCCTTCATGCCGTAGATCGCGATGAGGCGATCGTCCCATTCGACGGTGCGATGATCGATATCGGCTTCGAAGACGCCGATATCGCTGATCTGCAGAGCAAGATCGAGACGGCGGGAGAGCTGAGACAGCATCTCCTCGGTCTCCTTTCGGATGGTAATATCGGTATCCGTGCCCACGACGCGCTGTGCAGCGCCATTCTCATCCCATTCGACAGGCGCCCCTCGGCATTCGATCCAGACCCAATGTCCGTCCTTATGGCGCTCGCGATACTGGAAGACGTGACAATTCGGATCGCCGGCGTTCTGGCGCTCTATCGCCTCGACGACAAAATCACGGTCATCAGGATGTACGAGCTGCAGCCAGGCTTCGTAGTCGCCATCCGCTTCCTCATGCGGGGCCATGCCGCGGATGTTCTTCCATGTCTGGGAATAATATTTCTTGTCGAGGCGATAATTGTGATCCCAGACACCGAGGCCGGAACCGACCAGCGCATAGTTCCAGCGGCTTTCACGCTCGGCGATGTCGGAATCATCGGTGTAGCTTGCGAACCCATCGGCCGCCGGTTCGTCGCGACTGATATCGGCGGCGGTTTTGGGCGGCTGGCTTTGCTTCACGGGCGCTCTCGCTATTCTGGCGTGTGCGCAGTCTGCGGTCTTTCCATTAAGAAATACTTAGAAAGCGATCGCTTAATTCTCTGGAAACCCCCGATATTCCGGTTTCTCAGCCGGGCAGGCGACTGAGAAACTGGGCAAAGACCATCGTGCCCTCCGGCCACGGGCCGTGACCGGATTCCGAGTTGATGTGACCGGACTCGCCGGCATCCACCAGGAAGGAACCCCAGCTGTTGGCGATATCGTCGGCATGCTCATAGGTGCCGAAGGGATCGTTGCGGCTGGCAACCGTAATCGAGGGGAAGGGCAGCGGATCGCGCGGGTAGGGGCCGAAGGTCATCAGATGCTTCGGGCGGATATCAGGATTGGCTACATCGGGGGGCGCCACGAAGAAGGCGCCGGCAACGCGCTTCTGAAACAGCGGGATGGCATGGATCACCGAGGGCACGCCAAGGGAATGGGCGATGAGCACGACGGGGCGTGTGCTGGCATTCACCGCTTCGGCGATGCGGGCGGTCCAGTCGTCGCGCACGGGCTTCGACCATTCCGCCTGCTCGACGCGCCGCGCCGTGCTGAGTTTTGCTTCCCAGCGGGTCTGCCAATGGTCGGGACCGGAATTGGTATAGCCGGGAATGATGAGGATATCTGCGTCTGAAGCTTTCATGGTGCCGCCGATGTGAGAAAGCGTAACCGCGATGTCAAGGGAAAGAGCGACTTAGCTCAAAAAATTTGCTACAGTGGCTGTCTGCCGGTTGCGTTCTCGTGTCGGCCCCTTGTTGCCGACACATCGCCTCCGGCTCATCTTGGCTGAGGAGGAGAAAGCCATGACGACATTTCATGTCATGACGGGCGCTGGCGAGAGCTTCGCACGGCCCGTGGTCAATAAGATCAGCATAGCCGACGTCTTCGACGCGCTCAGGCTCGGTTTCGAGGATTTCCGCGAGAAGCCTTCGCATTATGTTTTCCTGTGTCTCATGTATCCGATCGCCGGCATCTTCCTGACGATGCTGAGTTCGGGCGCCAATCTTGCACCGATGATCTTTCCGCTTATGTCGGGCTTCGTGCTGATCGGCCCGATCGCCGCGATCGGCCTCTACGAAATCAGCCGCCGGCGCGAAGCCGGACTCGATTCCTCCTGGACGCATGCACTCGACGTGCGCCACTCGCCGGCTTTGCCGTCCATCATCGCCGTTGGCCTCCTGCTGTTCGGGATCTTCACCGTCTGGCTGGTCACGGCGCAAACCATCTATGCGGGGCTTCTCGGCGAAGTCTTCCCGCGCTCCATGTCGCTCTTCCTGCAGCAAGTGTTCAGTACGCCGGAAGGCATGCAGCTCATCCTGTGGGGCAATCTGGTCGGCCTCGGCTTTGCTTTCGTCGTTCTGGCGATCACCGTCGTGACCTTCCCGATGCTGCTCGACAGGGATTGCGGGGCGGTGGCCGCGATGGTCGCCTCGATCCGCGCAACCTTCATCAATCCGGTACCGGTATTGCTCTGGGGCCTGATCGTTGCCGCATCGCTCGTCATCGGCACAATCCCGCTCTTTGTCGGCCTCGCACTCGTCATTCCCATCCTCGGCCATGCGACCTGGCATCTCTACCGGAAGCTGATTGCCCGCGAAGCCATGTGACGGCAGCACTCCCGGGGGTATCGCGAATTTCCACGATGCCCCCCGGAAATTCACTGCACTCTGGAACCTCGGAACCTTGCATGGAGTTTGTCTTGCGCCGACTTCTGAGGAGGATTTCAAGGTGACCATACGCCACGTGTTTGCCCACTTCGCGACCAAGATATCGGAGTGGGCGGGCAAGCCGGTGACGTTCATTCTGGCGCTCATCGCCGTGATCATCTGGGCTGCTCTCGGCCCTGTCTTCGACTACTCGGAAACCTGGCAACTGGTGATCAATACCGGCACGACGATCATCACCTTCCTGATGGTCTTCGTGCTGCAGAATGCGCAGACACGCGATACGCGGGCCATCCAGGCAAAGCTCAATGAGATCATCCTGACCAGCCATGCGGAGAACCGCTTCATCGGCATCGAAAATCTCGATGAAGAAGACCTCAAGCATCTCGACCAACTGGTGGCCAAAGCGGCTAAAGGCAAGGGTGAGACAGAGGCCTGCGAGATATCGGATGAGCCGGCCGATACATCACCTGCAAAACGCGAGTCGAGAAAGCGCAAGACGCCGGTGGCCTCCACGCAGCGCAAGCGGAAATGAAAACGGCGCCTCATGGGCGCCGTTTCAAGGGATATCTTGCAGCGATTACGCTTCGCCGAAGACGCGGCGGAAGATCGTGTCGACATGCTTCGTATGATAGCCAAGGTCGAACTTCTCCCGAATGTCTTCTTCAGAAAGCGCGGCGCGGACCTCGGCATCGGCGAGCAGTTCTTCCAGAAAATCCTTGCCCTGTTCCCAGACCTTCATGGCGTTGCGCTGGACGAGGCGGTAGGCGTCCTCGCGGGAGACGCCGGCCTGGGTCAGCGCCAGGAGAACGCGCTGCGAATGGACGAGGCCACGGAACTTGTTGAGGTTCTTTTCCATGTTCTCGGGATAGACTACGAGCTTTTCGACCACGCCGGCCAGACGGTTCAGCGCGAAATCGAGGGTAACAGTCGTGTCGGGGCCGATAGCGCGCTCGACGCTCGAATGGCTGATGTCGCGCTCATGCCAGAGCGCCACGTTTTCCATGGCCGGCACCACCGACATGCGCACAAGGCGGGCAAGGCCAGTGAGGTTTTCGGTGAGAACCGGGTTGCGCTTGTGCGGCATGGCCGACGAGCCCTTCTGGCCCGGCGAGAAGTATTCTTCCGCTTCCAGCACTTCGGTGCGCTGCATGTGGCGAATTTCGGTCGCGACGTTTTCGATCGACGAGCCGATGACACCGAGGGTGGCGAAGAACATCGCATGGCGGTCACGCGGAATGACCTGCGTGGAGACGGGCTCGGGAACGAGGCCGAGGGCTGCGCAGACATGCTCTTCGACAACCGGATCGATATTGGCGAAGGTGCCGACGGCGCCGGAGATGGCACCCGTGGCGATTTCGGCACGGGCAGCGACCAGACGGGCGCGGTTGCGGCTCATCTCGGCATAGAAGCGCGCGAAAGTCAGGCCCATCGTCGTCGGCTCGGCATGGATGCCGTGGCTGCGGCCGATGCGGATCGTATCCTTGTGCTCGAAGGCACGCGTCTTCAGCGCTGTGAGAACGCGGTCCATGCCGGCAAGAAGAATATCGGCGGCGCGCACGAGCTGGATGTTGAACGTGGTGTCGAGCACGTCGGACGAGGTCATGCCCTGATGGACGAAGCGGGCGTCCGGGCCGACGATTTCGGCAAGGTGGGTCAGGAAGGCGATAACGTCATGCTTGGTGACGGCCTCGATCTCATCGATGCGGGCGACGTCGAAGGTCGCCTTGCCGCCCTTTTCCCAGATGGTGGCAGCCGCCGACTTCGGGATCACGCCGAGGTCCGCCAGCGCGTCGCAGGCATGGGCCTCGATCTCGAACCAGATGCGGAACTTGGTTTCGGGAGACCAGATGGCGACCATCTCGGGCCGGGAATAACGAGGGATCATGTGCGAGCGCCTTCATTTCGTGACAGTAGCTGCGGCCCCTGTAGCAAAGACGGCCGGCAATCTCAACGCATGYGTTTGGCAAGAGCCAGGCTGGTGGCGAAAAGACAGACCAGTCCAAGGGGCAGAAATAGCCCCAGACCGATAACGAGGAACTGATAAACGGCGCTGGCGCCGGTAAAGACAAACTGGAACATCCAGATGACAGAGCCGAACGGCGCATGCCAGCGGGCATAGAAAATCCGGTAGTCCATGGCGAAGAGAAAGGCTGTCATCAGGACCGTGCCGGTCGTCAACGCCAGGAAGAAAGCGGCGAAACGCGTCTCCACCTTATGGCCCAGAGCGAAATAGCGCCCCACAAGCAGGTTGAAGGGCCAGGAGAGCAGCCCGCCGCTAAAATAGAGGATGGAGAGATCGAGCACGTGGCTCGTTTCCCATCCATTACGCAGGTAGAGGCCAACCATGACCGAGAGCAGCATCTGGACGCCCCAGAGCGGGGCGCCAATGAAAAAATCTGGAAAGGACGGCCATGCCGCCCGCAGACGGTTCATTCTCAGGGGTGAACCGGAACGGCGATCCAGCGGCCGTTACGGCCGTCCGGCGCGGCGCTCAGTGCCAGAATGAGGGCGATGTGAACAGGCTTTGCCGATTCCGGCTGGTAGACGAGGGCGCCGCCCATGCGATATTCGACCGTGCAGCCCCGATCATCCGGCAGCGACTTGTCTTCATGCACCAGCTGGCGATGCGGCGCGCCGTCCTTTTCGATGAGTTGCAGCGTAAAGCCGGTGACGCGGTTGACGTCCTTGCAGCTATCCGGCTTTGCGACATCGGCGTCACCGAGCAGCAGCGTATAGGCGCCGCGCGGCGGGCCATCGTTGGCAAGCGTCGTGTAGCGGATCGTCTTCATTGGCGAGCCGAGTTCGGTCGGCGGGTTGAAGGCGGCGATCAGGCCCGGATTGGTCAGAAGGTCGTATTTGTCCATCTGCTTACGGGCAGCCGTCAGGTTCTGTCGACGCGCCTTGGAAAGATCAGCGTCCTTGTCTGTCAGCTCTAGATGGAAGGGCGTGCCTTCAAGGTTTTCACCGGTTTCGGTGTCGATAAAAAAGGTATCCGAATAGGGCACCTTTCCATCCTTCATGCCGAATTCCTGGAAGGCAAAGATCTTGCCATCGGCCGAGAAACCGACCGGCTGCATATTGGCAATGTCGCCGGCCGAGGCCGTCGCGGCCATGCCGGTCAGCAGGGCGGCGAAAAACCCGCCCATAAACATGCGCTTCGTCATTAGCGAGCTCCCTCAGCCGCGTTGCGAAGGGCGGTGATGGCCTGGCGATAGGACTCGACCGAGCCGCCCTTGAAAATTGCCGATCCGGCGACGAGCACGTTGCCGCCGGCCTTTGCCACGGTGGGCGCGGTATCGACCGTCACACCACCGTCCACCTCAAGCTCGATCGGGCGATCACCGATGAGTGACTTCGCTGCTGCGATCTTGTCTGCCATTGCCGGAATGAATTTCTGGCCGCCGAAACCGGGGTTGACGGACATAATGAGAATGAGGTCGACATCGTCAAGCACGTTCTCGACCACAGAAAGCGGCGTTGCCGGATTGAGCGTGACACCGACCTTCTTGCCAAGATGGCGGATCGTCTGCAGCGAGCGGTGCAGATGCGGTCCTGCCTCTGCGTGCACGGTGATGCGGTCGCAGCCGGCCTTGGCGAAAGCCTCCAGATAGGGGTCGGCCGGCGAGATCATCAGATGGCAGTCGAAGGTCGCATCCGTATAGGAGCGCAGCGACTTGATAACGTCAGGGCCGAAGGAAATGTTCGGCACGAAATGCCCGTCCATGACGTCGAGATGGATCCAGTCGGCGCCGGCTGCGGTGACGTTGCGTACTTCCTCGCCGAGCTTTGCAAAATCTGCCGCCAGGATCGACGGCGCGATGCGGATGGGCAGTGTCGTCATGGGTCTCGGTCTCCATCTCAACCGGCAGCGGGCAAGCCGCCTCCCGGCATTGTCAATAGGTCAGTCTGTCCCGTCGGCAGGCGGGACGAAAGCATCGCCGCGCCATTCGAGAAGACGATAGGGATTTTGCGAAAGCTCATGGGCCGGCGTGAAGGTGACCGGTCCGATGGGCGTGTGGAATTCCGTGCTGATCAGCTTTTCGGCAACCGGCTTGCCTTCGGCCATCGCCGCCTGCACGGCCTGGCTGGCAATCAGCGCGGCGGCCGCTGCCGGCAGGACATAGCCTTCCGGCTCGATTCCAGCCGCGCGCAGGGCCGCGACGGTCGCAGCCGTATCCGGTAGAAGCGCATATTCGGGGATGGCAACGGCGCGCACGCCATCCGCCAGCGCGAGCGGCTGGTTTGCAGCGCGCATCGCATCGCCGCTCAGGATGTCGAGCGGGATGTTTTCGGCCCTCGCGTCACGGGCGATGGTGGCGACATCGTTCCTGTCACCGCCGATGAAAACCTTGGTGGCACCGGCCCGCTTAAGGCGGCGCACGAGGCCGATCTGCTGTTCCTGCCCCGGCCGGTAGGTGTCGGTGAAAACGGGCTTCAGGCCATTTTCTTCCAGCGCGTTGCGCACGGCTTCCGTCAGTTCACGGCCGTGGATCGTACCATCTTCGATGAGGGCGATCGGAGAAGCCGTCCATTGCTGCAGGATGATCTGGATGATCTTGGCAGCTTCATCACTATCCTGCGGGCCGAGGCGGAAGAGGGGCCAGCCGTTTTTCAGCGAATCTTCCATCAGGATGCGTGAGCGTACTGATACGGTGATGGCAGGGATACTGGCGTCCTTCAGCTTCGGCAGGGCGCCTTCCAGCGTCTCGCTGCACAGGAAGCCGATCGCGATCTGGACCTTGGCAGCGATCAGCGCATCGGCGATCGCCTGGCCGCTATTGTCCTGGCAGGTCTCGTTGATAGGGACGACCGTATCGCCCGCCTGCTGGATCTGGAAATTCGCTCCTGCGAAGATCTGGGCGCCGAGCGAGGCAAAAGTGCCCCCCTGCGGCGCCACGACTCCGATCGTCACGCCGGCCGCACGGCTTTCGGCCGTCAACGCCATCAGCGACAGAAGGGCGGCTATGACACGCAGGGTCGTCATGAAAGGTGCAGGTCTCTCGTCTTGTCCATGCCCTTTTATCCGCACGGCGACAATCGTCAAAGAAAAACAAGCAGGTTCCGCAGCTTTTCGCGGGTGCCATTGTAGAAAAGGTAACCGATGCCCGCCATATTGGTGAAATAACAAGAACAAGACACCGAACGCGGAGAAGCATGTGTTGAACAGGCAGCATATCGATCCCGGCCTCTATCGCGACGCCATGAGCCGCTATGCCGGCCACGTGCAACTCGTGACGACGGCCATGGGTGAGGCCCGCCGCGGCGTCACCATCACGGCCGCCTGCTCGGTATCCGACCATCCGGCTTCCGTCCTCGTCTGTCTCAACAATACCAATGCGAAGAACGAGATCTTCTTCCGCAGCGGCATCTTCGCGTTGAACTCACTCGGCGCCCATCATCAGGCCGTTGCCGATGCTTTTTCAGGCCGTACGCATCTGGAAAACGAGGATCGTTTCTCGAGCGCCCGCTTCGAAACGCTGGCAACGGGCGCCCCGGTGCTTGCCGATGCGCTTGCCGTCTTCGACTGCCGAGTGACCGACATCAAGGAAATGCCGACCCATAACGTCATCTTCGGCGAGGTCGCCGCCGTTCGTTTCACCGAGATCCACCCGGCGCTTCTCTATTTGAACCGCGGCTATCATTCGATTTAGCTGGCTCGCCACGCAAGAGGAGCGACAGGCCATGGACAATGCCGGCATCGAGGAAATGTTTCAGTCGCTTGGGCCTGTCACCATCAAGCCCATGTTCGGCGGCAAGGGCATCTACCACCTCGGCCGGATCCTGGCACTGGAAGTGCGCGACGAGATCCTGCTGAAGGCCGACGAGAAGAGCGCGGCGGAATTTACGGCGGCCGGCGCCAGCCAATGGTTCTACGAGGGCAAGAAGGGTGCGCCGGTGAAGATGCCTTACTGGAGCATTCCTGAAGAGGCCTATGATGACCCTGACGTCATGGCGCGCTGGGTGCGGCTTGCCTATGAAGCCGCATTGCGGGCTGAATGATCAGCGCAATTGCCCGGCCGGAAGAGATGATATCGCAACCCTGGTAAACGCTGACAGCGGCTCCGGCAGATCGGCAAGGCCGAACCAGCCGAATTCCGACAGCTTGTCCGGTTCCGTGAGCTGCGGCTCGCCCGTCACGTCACGGGSGATATAGAGAAGGGAAATCCAGTGCTGGCGGTCGGCTTCGATGATCTGCTCAGTCGAGCCGATTCGTTCGATGCGACCGATGGTGAGCCCCGTTTCTTCTTCCGCCTCGCGGCGCGCGGCTTCCTCAGCCGGCTCCATATGATCGACCTTGCCGCCGACAATATTCCAGTAGCCGGCTTCAGGTGGACGCATACGCTTGTAGAGGAGGATTTTGCCGTCGCGCAAAATCACCAGGCCTACACCGAGGCCTGGGAAATCGATGCCGGGCGTGCCCATCGGGCAATCAGGCCTTTGCGTAGCCGGCGATCAGCATGAAAGCGGGAATATCGTCACCAAAGCCAACCGGCGTCGGGCCATCATCGTGGTCACGATGGCGACGGCGCTCGCGATTGTCATCGTTCGCCGGATACTGCCGAGCGTTGCGCGCGTTGTTCTGCGGCTTCGGTTCTGCTTTGCGCTCGTTCTTCACGGTTTCGGCCCTTGCTGGTCTTGCTGGTGCTGCTTCCACGACTTCAATGCCATTATCTTCGGCATTGATATCAGATTTATGACTCGCAGGCCGGCGTTCACGCTCGCGGCCACGATCCTTGTCCCGTTCACGGCCCTTGCCGCGGCGGGGAGACCGCTCGCTGTCGCGGCTTTCTTCGGCCGGCGGCAGAGAGGACAGATCGCCACTCTGCCATTCGACCTTTTCGCCGATCAGCTTTTCGATCGCGTCGGCATGTTTCTGGTCGCGGCGGGTGACGATGGTGAAGGAAGCACCCGAGCGACCGGCGCGGCCGGTGCGGCCGATACGATGAACATAGTCTTCCGCGTGGATCGGCACGTCGAAATTGAAGACGTGGCTGACATCGGGAATATCGAGGCCGCGGGCGGCGACGTCGGAAGCGACGAGCAGTTGGATGTTGCCGTCCTTGAAGTTGGCAAGCATGGCCATGCGCGAGCGCTGGTCCATGTCACCATGCAGGGCGCCGACCGAGAAGCCATGACGCTCCAGCGAACGGAAGAGATCAGCGACATCCTTCTTGCGGTTGCAGAAGATGATCGCGTTCTTCAGATCGGTCTGAGCGCGGACGAGGTCACGCAATGTAGCGCGCTTCTCGTAATCCTTGTCGTGAGAGGCGACAAAACGCTGCGTGATGGTGACCGATGCCGAAGCCGGCTTGGAAACTTCGATCCGCTCCGGGTTCTGCAGGAAGCGGTCCGCGAGCTTCTGGATTTCCGGCGGCATGGTGGCCGAGAAGAACAGGGTCTGGCGGGTGAAGGGGATCAGCTTGGCGATGCGCTCGATATCCGGAATGAAGCCCATGTCGAGCATGCGGTCGGCCTCGTCGATGACGAGGATTTCCACGCCGCTCATCAGGAGCTTGCCGCGCTCGAAATGGTCGAGAAGGCGGCCGGGGGTGCAGATCAATACATCTGCGCCGCGCTCCAGCTTGCGGTCCTGGTCTTCAAAGGATACGCCGCCGATGAGAAGGGCGACGTTGAGACGATGATTCTTGCCGTATTTCTCGAAGTTTTCGGCAACCTGGGCGGCCAGTTCACGGGTCGGTTCCAGGATCAGCGTGCGGGGCATGCGGGCCCGGGCGCGGCCCTTTTCCAGAAGCGACAGCATGGGAAGAACGAAGGAGGCCGTCTTGCCGGTGCCGGTCTGCGCGATGCCGCAGATGTCACGACGTTCAAGCGCGAAGGGGATTGCCCCAGCCTGAATGGGAGTGGGGATCGTGTAGCCCGCATCGGTAACAGCGGAGAGCACTTTGGGGCTCAAACCAAGATCAGCAAATGTCGTCAAAGGGAAAACTGTTTCCGTTCCGTTCGGCCGGTCTCTGGCGAGTCGGCGGGATTGCATGCCGCAATGCTGCGCGACATAGTCCGAAACGGCCGGCAAGTCAAGGAATAGCGGCTTCACCCCGGGGTTGAGGTGAAGTGTTCGTTACCCAGATCGGCTATTTTATATAAGTGGCAAGTTTAAGGCCGGCATTCATGAAATAGATCGGGTCGACGGCATGCCCATCCTGACGCACCTCATAATGCAGGTGCGTGCCTGTGGAGCGGCCCGTGCTGCCGGCCAAACCTATGACATCGTTGCGGTCGACCGTGTCGCCGACCTTCACCAGAATCTCGGACATATGGCCGTAGCGTGTCGAAATGCCGTTGCCGTGATCGACCTCGACCATGTTGCCATAACCGCCGGTCCAGCCGGCCGCGACCACCTTGCCGGGCGCGGTGGGGCGGATCCTCTCGCCGGGCGAGAAGCGGAAGTCGATGCCGGAATGAAGGGCAAGCCGGCCGAGGAACGGATCGCGCCGGTTGCCGAAGGGGCTGGTGACTTCCTTGCCTATGGCCGGGTTACGGAAGGGCAGGGCTTCGGCGGTGCTGCGCACGGCTTCCAGACGCGTCAGCGCGCCATCAAGCTGGACGAGCGAATTGTTGAAGTCGTCGTTGCTTTCAGGTTCCACATAAGGACCGCCGACGGCGCTGTCCTCGTCTTCCTTGGCGGCAATGGTCTCTGCCGGGATTTCGATATGGAAACGATCGAGCACGCCTTTGATCGTATCGGCGGCATTGCCGGCATCGCTCGTCAGCTGCTCGATGCGGCTCTTCTGGTCCTGCTCGACGGTCTTCAGCGAGAGTGTGACCTTGGAAAAGACACGGTCGGCGCGGTCGCCGACGGTTTCCTCCGATGGAACATAGGCGAGGGTGGAATTATCGGGTGCCCCGGCATCGGCTGGCTGATTATCGCCCGCCAGAAGCTTTTCAATTGCTTGTGCGCCGCCGGTCAGCGAAGCGCGCTTGTCCTTGATATCAGGCGCATAGGATTGTGCAGGCACGTCCGCGGCGGGCGCATCCTTGCCGGTCAGACCGGAGCTTTCAGCACGGTCGAGCAGGTTGTCGAGCTTTCCGTGACGCGAGGTCAGCGCCATCTGCTGCTCCATCAGCTTGTCAACCTTGTCCTCGACGACCTGCTGGTCGAGAAGCTGGCGGGAGGTGATGCGGTCGACCTGTGCGCGGAGCGCTGCGATGCGGTCTTCATAATCATGCTGCATGCGGGCCTGGCGGGCCATGGTCGCGCCAATCAGATCGTCGCGCAGCACGAGGTAGGAGGTGGCAAGCAAATAGCCTATGGAAAAGACACCGACGAAGCAGAAGGCGACGGCAGCCATCCACGGCTTCACCGTCATGTGGCGCACTCTGTCGCCACTTGCGAGAATGAGGATGTGTTCTTGTGCCCTCTTGCCGAATACCCGACTGTGATGTCCGCTCGTCACGGAGGGCCCCCCAAAGATGCGCGGTTCCAGCGCCCGCGTCATTGGGATTAATTACATATAGTTATGGTTAATAAGTGGTTTACGCAACGTTAGGGAACTTTGCCGTTCAGCTTTGGCTCGTCGATGTCAGCGCGCGATAAAAGGAGGGCGTCAGCCCGGCTTCGGCGCGCGCCACATCGTTGAACGGCGCCTTCAGCGGACCGCGGAAATTAGCCCGCACCAGCTCCTGAAACGTCCTTGCCGGATCGCGCTTTTCCCGGGCGCAGAGGAAGCGGAACCATTTTGCGCCGACGGCGACATGACCTTTCTCGTCGTTGTAGATGACGTCGAGAACGGCAGCACTTTCGAGGTCGCCGGTCTCGCGCATCTTGGCCTGCAGTGCAGGCGTCACATCAAGGCCGCGCGCTTCGAGAATCAGGGGCACGACGGCAAGCCGGGCCGTCAGGTCGTTGCGGGTCGAATGTGCCGCCTGCCAAAGACCGTCATGGGCGGGAAGATCGCCATAATCGGCGCCGAGATCATTCAGCCGCTTGCGCACCAAGCGAAAGTGCTTGGCCTCTTCGAAGGCCACCTGCATCCAGCCATCGAAGAAGGAGTTCGGCACATGTGCCGAGGCGAATCGCGCAACGATATCGAGCGCCAGATCGACAGCGTTGAGTTCGATATGGGCGATCGCGTGCAACAGGGCGACGCGGCCATGCACGGTATGGAGCGAGCGTTTTCCAACCTGGGTCGGCGGCACCAGCAGCGGCTTTTCCGGCCGGCCGGGACGTTCCGGAAGGGGTGCGTCGAGCGGCGAGCGCAGCGAGATGCGCCGCGCGAACCACCTGTTAGCGCTTTCCTGCGCCAGATCGGTCTTGCGATCGAGATCGGCGGAGCGGATCGCATCGATCGCGCCGCCGCGCAGCGAAGTGATGGTCGTCACGCGGCAAGATTCCTGACGGCTGCCAGCACCGTTTCGGCATGGCCCGCGACCTTCACCTTCTGCCAGATGGTGGCGATGGTGCCGTCCCTGCGGATCAGGAAGGTCGTACGCTCGACGCCCATGAAGGTGCGGCCATACATCTTCTTTTCCTTCCACACACCATAGGCCTGCAGCGTCGTCCTGTCCTCGTCGGAGGCAAGGGCAACCGTCAGCTTGTGCTTCTTGACGAAGCGGTCGTGGCACGTCGCCGAATCGGGCGACATGCCGACGACGATAACTCCGGCAGCCGCGAACTCATCGGCAAGTGCTGTGAAATCAAGTGATTCGGTGGTGCAGCCCGTGGTGTCATCCTTGGGGTAGAAGAACAGGACCACCGGCTTTCCCTGAAAATCCGAGAGTGAAATGCGGCCGCCGCCATCGCGCGGGAGGCTGAAATCGGGAGCAGCAGAACCAATACCGGGAGCAGTCATTCTCAAAACTTTCTTTTGCCGGGTTTAGGAGAGATACTATATCAGACGGGTTATATAGTGGACGAAACGGTGTCCCGCCCAGAGTGATTCAAATCAGATCCAGGAGTTTCCCAAGGCGCATGTCAGCCATCCGCGGCGAAAAAGTCACGTTTCGCAAGAAGGATATCGTCGCCTTGCACAACCTGCCTTCCGCGCAAGCGGAGGATCCCCTCATCGTGCATTGCCCGCCGCCGCGCTCACGCATGCGCGGCACCGCAAAAGCCGCCAGCGGCTTCTGCGCAGTGATCCTGTTCATCCTGGCGGCGATCGTCTTCACCATCGAAAGCGGAATTATCGACGCGCCGCTGTCACAGCAGGCGCAAGCGGCGCTGAACGGTGCACTGGGGCCGCGCTACCGGGCCGAAGTCGGCTCCACCGTCATCCGCTTCACCTCCGGCCTGCGGTTGGCGCTCGAAGCGCGCGACGTCAATATGATCGACCAGCAGAGCGGCCAGCATCTTTCCACCACATCGTCGATGCGCATGGCGCTGGATCCGCTGCAGCTCTTCCGCGGCCGCATCGCCGTGACGTCGGTCGAGGCGGACGATATCGCGCTCGACACCTCACTGCTTCCCTCGGGCGATCCGGTAAAGCTCGACAATCTGCGTGTGGATGCGATTCCGGCGGCAATGGAGGCGATCTTTTCGCATCTCGACATGTTCCGGACCTTCGTCGAGCGCGGCGGCACGGACTCGGTGCGCATCTCGGGTATCGACATAAAGCTCGCAGACACGGCAAACGGGCCGGTCTCGCTGGTGGTCGACAACCTCGCCTTTGAACATGCCGGGCCGAGCTCGCTGCAGCTGAGCGGACAGATCTCGATCAATGGCGAGACCGCCGATCTCAACGTCATCACCGAGGAGGCGGGCGGCCATGCATCGCGGCTCGTCGCCACGCTGACGCATGTCGACCTGGCGCCTTTTGCGCTGAAGCGCAACGAGCAGGGGGATATCCGCCAGGGCCTCAACTCATTCGGCAACCTCACCCTGTCCGCCGTGCGGGCCGCCGATGGCGTCAAGCCGACGCTCAATGCAGCGCTCAATCTCGACCCCGGCCTGATCTATGTCGATGGCGATTCGCAGGAACTGACGGACGGCCAGTTCAATCTTGCCTATGACTTCGACAGGCAGACACTGGAGATCGCCAAGTCGCGGTTGCATCTCGGCCCGACCGTGCTGCCGATCAGCGGTGCAGTGATCGACCTCGACAAGCTCGATCCCAATGCAGGCAAGGGGTTCGGCATCGATGCGCTTATCAGTGGCGGCACGGCGGCGCCAAACTCCGGCGAGCAGCCGCTGTCCTTCGACCTGCAGGCGACCGGGCGCTATCTCGTCGCCGGCCGCGAGTTCCAGTTTTCCAACATGGTGGCTTCCTCGCCGCTCGGTTCGCTCTACGGCGCTCTGCATCTTCGGCTGAACGACAAATCGCCCGAAATCAGCTTTGTCGGCCAGTCGCAGCAGATGCAGACGACAGCGATCAAACAGCTCTGGCCCTATTGGATGGCGTCCAAAGCGCGGGTATGGGTGCTTGCAAACCTCTTCGGCGGCGTGGTGACCGACGCTTCCATTTCCGTCTTCATTCCGCCGGGCCGGCTGGATGAGGCTGCGAGAGGACGCGGCCTGCGGCTCGACGAAAACCAGCTCCGCATCGCCTTCGACATCGCCGGGACGCGCATGAATGTCGCCGGCGAAATCCCCCCGATACGCGATACGGCGGCGCATTTCGACCTGACAGGCGGGCGGGCGGCGATCTCGCTCAAGAGCGGCACCTCCTATTTCCCGTCCGGGCGTTCAGTGGCGGTACAGCCGGGCACCTTCGTGCTGCCGTCGGTCTATGACAAGCCGCTGATGGCCGTTGCGGACATTTCCGTTTCAGGTTCTGCCGATGCGGTGGGCGAGCTTCTGACCTACAAGCCGATCAAGGTGCTGCAGCGCGCGGGCTTCGTGCCCGACGACCTCAAGGGCAATATCGACGCGCATGTGCAGGCGCAGTTCGGGCTTCTGTCCTCGCAAAATCCGCCGCCGCCTGAGTGGACGGCGCAGATGAAGCTCACCGACATTGCGCTTGCCAAACCGTTCTCGGGACGCATCATCACCAATCTCGACGGTACGCTCGACGCCGATCCGCAGCAGGTGAAGGTCAAGGGCAAGGCCGACATCGACGGCGTATCCGCCGATATCGATATGCTGGAGCCCGTCGACAAATCTTCCGGCATCGAGCCGCAGCGCGTGATTACGGCAACACTGAACGGCGACCAGCGCGACAGGCTGTTGCCTGGCCTGTCCGGCATCCTTGGCGGCAGCGTCAAGCTGGTCCTGACGCGCCTCGACGAGGATCGTCAGGACGTGCAGCTCGATCTCGGCAAGGCATCGCTCGAACTGCCCTGGATCGGCTGGTCGAAGGGCAGCGGCATTCCCGCCAATGCCGAATTCGAGGTTTCCGGCCCGCCTGACAATACGCAAGTCAGGAATTTCCGCCTGAAGGGTGATGGCTTCGGGGCAACGGGCGCACTCGTGATCGGCAAAAGCGGCCTGATGTCGGCGGATTTCGACAGCGTGAAGCTTTCCTCCGTCGATGATTTCGCGCTGTCGCTGAAGCGCGGGAAGGGCAGCTACGATATCTCCGTCTCCGGCGCCAGCGCCGACGTGCGGCCGATCATCGACCGGCTGAAATCGGACTCCGGGGGCGATGGTGACGGCGGCGATGCCACTGGCGTGAGCGTGCGGGCGAAGCTGCAGAACATCATCGGCTTCAACGACGAGAAAATCAGTAATTTCCAGGCGCAGATCGGCTTGAGCGGCAGCCGGCTGCAATCATTGAATTTCTCCGGGATCACCGACAGCGGCGAGGCTGTCGTCAGCCAGATGCAGGGTGGCGGCGTCATCAACGTCACCAGCGGCGATGCCGGCTCGGTGTCGCGCTTTGCCGATCTCTACCAGCATATGCAGGGCGGCCTGCTCAATCTGGCGGTCCGCCTCAATGCAGGCGGCGGCTGGGATGGTTCGGTCGATGTACGCCGTTTCTCGATCGTCAACGAGCAGCGCCTGCGCTCGATCGTTTCCACACCTGTCGGTTCGGACCAGCGCACGCTGAACGAAGCCGTCAAACGCGATATCGATACCTCCTCGCAGCGCTTCCAGCGCGGCTTTGCCCGTGTCGTCTCGCGCGGCGGGGCGATCTCCATCGAAAACGGCGTGCTGCGCGGCGACCAGATCGGCGCGACCTTCCAGGGCGTGGTGCGCAATGCCAAGGGCAACATGGACATGACCGGCACCTTCATGCCGGCCTATGGCCTCAACCGTCTCTTTGCCGAGTTGCCGCTGATCGGCATCATCCTCGGCAACGGCTCGGACCGCGGCCTGATCGGCATTACCTTCAAGCTGACCGGTAAGTTCGACCAGCCGAACCTGCAGATTAACCCACTGTCGGTGATTGCGCCCGGGGTCTTCCGCCAGATCTTCGAATTCCAGTAAGGAATTGGAAAGCCGAGACAGGCGCCCGCTTCAAACTGCTGACAAGATCGGCCAACTCCTCTTTCGTCATGCTCGGGCTTGTCCCGAGGATCTGCTGAGGAAAAGACGAAGTTTGTCTGCAAAGAAAAAGCCGGCGCGAAAGCCGGCTTTTTGGATCCTATCGCTTGCGCGGTTTACGCTGCACGGCGGATCAGGATGTGCTTCTTCTTGCCGAGCGACAGCTTGATGACGCCATCGGCGGTGATTTCCCCGCTGCCGATCATCCGGCGCTCGTCACTGACGGCCTGGTCGTTGATGCGCACGGCGCCACCCTGCACGTGACGGCGGGCTTCACCGTTCGACGCGGCGAGGCCGGCACGGACGATCAACGACAGAAGGCCGATGCCGGCGTCGAGCTCGGAGGCGGGAACCTCGACGGACGGCAGGTTGTCGGAGAGGCCGCCTTCCTCGAAGGTCTTGCGTGCCGTCTCGGCTGCCTGTTCGGCAGCTTCGCGGCCGTGCAGGATCGCGGTGACCTCGGTCGCCAGGATCTTCTTGACCTCGTTGATCTCGGAGCCGCCGAGTGCGGAAAGGCGGGCGATCTCGTCCATCGGCAGCGTCGTGTAGAGCTTGAGGAAGCGCTCGACGTCGGCGTCCTCGGTGTTGCGCCAGTACTGCCAGAAATCATAGGCCGAGAGCATGTCGGCGTTCAGCCAGATCGCGCCGGTCGCAGACTTGCCCATCTTGGCGCCCGAAGATGTGGTCAACAGCGGCGAGGTCAGCGCATAGAGCTGCTTCGTCCCCATGCGGTGACCGAGGTCGATGCCGTTGACGATGTTGCCCCACTGGTCCGAACCGCCCATCTGCAGGCGGCAATCGTAGCGCTTGGCAAGCTCGACGAAGTCATAGGCCTGGAGGATCATGTAGTTGAATTCCAGGAAGGAGAGCGACTGCTCACGGTCGAGGCGGGTCTTGACGCTGTCGAAGGCCAGCATGCGGTTGACCGAGAAATGCCTGCCGACATCGCGCAGGAACTCGAGGTAGTTCAGCGAGCGCAGCCATTCGGCATTGTTGATCATCAGCGCGTCCTTCGGACCGTCGCCGTAATCAAGGTAGTTCGAGAAGACGCGCTTGATGGAGGCGATGTTGCCTTCGATCGTATCGACGGTCATCAGCTGGCGGGCCTCTTCCTTGAAGGAGGGGTCGCCGACCATGCCGGTGCCGCCGCCCATCAGCGAGATGGCGCGATGGCCGGTCTTCTGCATCCAGTGCAGCATCATGATCTGGATGAGCGATCCGGCGTGCAGGCTGGGTGCGGTCGGATCGAAGCCGATATAAGCCGTCACGGTTTCCTTGGCGAAGAGATCGTCGAGGCCGCTTTCATCGGAAATCTGATGAATGAAGCCGCGCTCTTGTAGCGTGCGGAGGAAATCGGACTTGAACTCGGGCATGGGCTTCGTCTCTTGAACGTCGAACAGGAATGGGATTGACGCTTGTTGAACCGTCGCGGCGCGTTTAGCACTGTTTTTCCAAAAGTGCATCCGGGAATCGCATGAAAGGCGCGCGGCGCAATGGATATCGTCAGGACTGCGATCGGCTTGATGAGCGGCACCTCGATGGACGGCATCGATGTGGCACTGCTCAGAACCGACGGGCGAGGCTTCATCGAGCGCGGTCCGTTCCTGGGTGTGGCCTATGATGCCGGTTTTCGCGAGCGGCTGAAGCGTGCGCTCGACCTGGCGCGGCCGCTGAGCGATCGCAGCGCACGGCCCAATGAACTTCGTGAGATCGAAATTGAACTCACCCTACGTAATGAAGATGCCGTTACGGCATTTCTCCAGAAATTCGGGCTCGCTAGCGGCGATATCGACGTGCTCGGCTTCCACGGCCAGACCGTGCTGCACCGACCAGGCGATGCGCTGACGATCCAGATCGGCGATGGAGAGTTGCTGGCGGAACGCACCGGCATTCCCGTCGTCTACGACATGCGCGCCAACGATATGGTGCATGGCGGGCAGGGTGCGCCGCTGGTGCCGGCCTATCATGCAGCCCTTGCCGGCCGCTTCCAGCAAGAGGGACAGACGGTCTGCTTCGTCAATATCGGCGGCATTTCGAACCTCACCTATATCGGCGTGGATGGGCGCATCGCAGCCTTCGACAGCGGCCCCGGCAATACGCTGATCGACCAGTGGGTTGAGATGCAAACCGGCAAGACTTACGATCCCGGCGGAGAGATCGCCGGGCGCGGGCAGGTGGTGGCTGATATCGCCGCCCGTTATCTCGGCAGCCCTTTCTTCCAAGGCAATATCCGCCGCTCGCTCGACCGCGGCGATTTCAAGCCGCTTGTCGATGGCGAGGCGAGCCTTGAGGACGGCGCGCGCACGCTTGCGCATGTCGCCGCCGCCTCGATCGTCAAATCGGCCGGCTATCTGCCGGAAAGCCCCTCCGTCTATATCGTCTGCGGCGGCGGCCGGCTGAACGGCACCATCATGGCGGAATTCGCCGACATGGCCGGCGAGAGGGGCTCGGCAGTCATGAGCGCCGAACAGGCGGGTTTCGATGGCGATGCGATGGAGGCAGAGGCGTGGGCCTATCTGGCGGTACGCTCGCTGGAGGGGCTACCGCTCACCTATCCCGGCACGACGGGCGTCAGCCAGCCAGTGACCGGCGGCGTGTTGGCGGAGCCGGCGAGATGACGGACGGGATTATCTTCGAAACGCCGCGCCTCATCGCGAAAATGTGGGACGACGGTGATGCGGGCCTGATTTTCGACCTGCATTCGACGATCGAAACGACGCGATACATGTCTGGCGCCGCCCCTTGGTCGCGAGAAAAATGCGAAGAGCGGTTGGCGACATATCTTGCCGAGCAGGGGCGCGACGGCACGACGAAATACAAGATCGTCGGCCGCGAGGATGGCCGCTTCATCGGCCGTGCCGGGATCTCGCTCTACCACACCGGCGAATATGAGATGGGCTATGCCCTTTACGCTCGCGAATGGGGCAAGGGATATGCGACGGAAATTGCCGGAAGCCTTGCCGACTGGTTCTTTTCCAGGGATTTTCCGCCGCATTTCATCGCCTTCACGCACCCGGACAATCTCGCCTCGCAGCACGTATTGAAAAAGATCGGCATGCGGGTGCGCGGGCCGATCTTTATCGAAGGTATCAAGGGCGTTGAATTCGAGATGACGGCCGCCGTGCGGCAGGCCGTTACCTGATCCGCTTGGCTGCCGGTTCCGGCACCAGCTCGCCGTTGAGGCGGCGGTCGAGATAATCCTCGCACTCGGCCATCAGCGTGTCGACCTGACCGTTGAAGAAGTGGTTGGCGCCCGGCACGGTGCGGTGGGTGATGAGAATGCCCTTCTGGGTCTTGAGCTTCTCGACGAGACCGTTGACGTCCTTTTCAGGTGCCACCTTGTCCGCCTCGCCATTGATGATCAGGCCGGAGGACGGGCAGGGGGCAAGGAAAGAGAAGTCGTAGGTGTTCGGCTGCGGCGCGATCGACATGAAGCCTTCGATTTCCGGGCGGCGCATCAGAAGCTGCATGCCTATCCAGGAGCCGAAGGAGTAACCGGCGACCCAACAGGTCTTCGAATCGGGATGGAGGCTCTGCACCCAGTCGAGCGCGGAAGCCGCATCCGAAAGCTCACCCGCGCCATGGTCGAATTCGCCCTGGCTGCGGCCGATGCCCCGGAAATTGAAGCGCAGTGTCGTAAAACCGCGCTTCTGGAACATGTAGAAGAGCTGGTAGACGATCTGGTTGTTCATCGTGCCACCAAACTGCGGATGCGGGTGCAGAATGACGGCGATCGGTGCGCTTTTTTCCTTGGAGGGCTGGTAGCGGCCTTCAAGACGGCCGGCTGGGCCGTTGAAAATAACTTCGGGCATCGGTACTCCGGGTTTTATTTCGCGTTCACGCTACGTTTGGTGACAACATGACTTGACGATTGTTGTCAGCTTTTCTAAAACGCAGTTTAGAACAATTCGAAACTTGCATGGCGATCCACGCAGCGTGGAATGTGTCATAAGGCAAGCCCGGCGGAAATTTCAAGAAAAATGCGCCGCCGCGCCTGAGCAAGCTCGTCAAGCGCAGGACCGAAGACAATGGCGCCGCCACGCCTTTATCTCGATTGGAACGCAACATCGCCGATGCACCCTGCAGCGCGTGAAGCGATCATGCGCGCCATGGACATCTTCGGCAATCCTAATTCCGTTCACGGCGAAGGCCGTGCTGCCCGTGCGGCCATCGAGGGCGCGCGCCGCAAGATCGCACTGCTGACCGGTGCCGATCCCTCCAATGTTATCTTTACCAGTGGCGCCACGGAAGCTGCCAATATGGTACTGACGGCGGAATTCAGCATGGGCCGCACGCCGATGAAGCTTGGCCGTCTGTATCATTCCGCCGTCGAGCATCTGGCGGTCCGCGAGGGCGGCCGCTTCCCGAAAGACAAGACGACCGAGATCCCGGTGACCGATGCCGGCATCGTCGATCTGAAGGCGCTCTCCGAACTTCTCGATGCCCACGACAAGGCGACAGGCCTGCCGATGGTGGCGATCATGTTCGTCAACAACGAGACGGGCATCGTCCAGCCGGTCGAAGAGGCGGGCAGGATCGTGCGCGCCCATGGCGGGCTCTTCGTCGTCGATGCCGTCCAGGCGGCCGGCCGCCTGCCGACCGAGATCGATCGGATCGGCGCGGATTTCATGATCATTTCGTCGCACAAGATCGGTGGGCCGAAGGGTGCGGGCGCACTGATTGCCCGTGGCGAAGCGCTGATGCCGAAGGCGCTGATCCGCGGCGGCGGCCAAGAGAAGGGTCACCGCTCGGGGACACAGAACTCGCTGGCATTGATCGGCTTCGGGGCGGCGGCGGAAGCCGTGCTGCAGAATCTTGAGGAACGCAATGCCGGCATTGCCGTGCTGCGCGACAGGCTGGAAGCCGGCATGCGCGTTGCGGCGCCCGATGTCATCATCCACGGCGCCGGTGGCCCGCGCGTCGCCAATACCATCTTCTTCACCCTGCCTTGCATGAAGGCGGAGACCGGGCAGATCGCCTTCGATCTCGAAGGCTTAGCCCTTTCAGCGGGCTCGGCTTGTTCTTCAGGCCGGGTCGGTGAAAGCCATGTGCTGACGGCGATGGGCCGCGATCCGAAGCTCGGCGCTCTGCGCATCTCGCTCGGGTTTTCGACGACGGCTGATGACGTGGACAGGGCGATTGCCACCTTTACGAAAATTGCCTCCCGGCGAAAGCTGGCGGGCGAGGCGGCCTGACCGCCTCACAAACTTGCGGAAACGCAAATTTCTACTTGCCAACAGGGCTGAAAAGTCCCTTTTGGCCGCTTATATCAGGGGCAAAAGAAAATTGCCCGCACGACAAGCTGCCGGACCTTTTCTCCGGCAAGATTGGAGAACGACATGCCTGCTGTCCAGGAAACCGTCGATCGCGTCCGCCAGATCGACGTGGACCAGTATAAATACGGCTTCGAAACAGTCATCGAGATGGACAAGGCACCCAAGGGCCTTTCCGAAGACATCATCCGCCTGATCTCCTCCAAGAAGCAGGAACCGGAATGGATGCTCGAATGGCGCCTCGAAGCCTACAAGCGCTGGCTGACGATGGACGAGCCCACCTGGGCCCGCGTCGACTATCCGAAGATCGATTTCAACGCGATCCACTATTACGCGGCGCCGAAGAGCACGCCGGGTCCGAAGTCGATCGAAGACGTCGATCCTGAAATCCTCAAGGTCTACGAGAAGCTCGGCATTCCGCTGAAGGAGCAGGAAATCCTGGCCGGCGTGCAGAAGCCGAAGATCGCGGTCGATGCGGTGTTCGATTCCGTTTCCGTCGTCACGACCTTCAAGGAAGAGCTGAAAAAGGCCGGCGTGATCTTCATGTCGATCTCGGAAGCGATCCGCGAATATCCCGAGCTGGTACAGAAATACCTCGGCTCGGTCGTTCCGACCACCGACAACTATTATGCGACGCTGAACTCCGCTGTCTTTACCGACGGTTCCTTCGTCTTCGTGCCGAAGGGCGTGCGATGCCCGATGGAGCTTTCCACCTATTTCCGCATCAACGAGAAGAATACCGGCCAGTTCGAGCGCACCCTGATCATCGCCGAGGAAGGCGCTTACGTCTCCTACCTCGAAGGCTGCACCGCACCGCAGCGCGATGAAAACCAGCTGCACGCCGCCGTGGTCGAGCTCGTTGCCCTCGACGATGCCGAAATCAAATATTCGACGGTCCAGAACTGGTATCCGGGCGACAAGAACGGCAAGGGCGGCATTTACAACTTCGTTACCAAGCGCGGCGATTGCCGTGGCGACCGTTCGAAGATCTCCTGGACGCAGGTCGAAACGGGCTCTGCCATCACCTGGAAGTACCCGTCCTGCATCCTGCGCGGTGATGATAGCCGCGGCGAGTTCTACTCAATCGCCGTTTCCAACGGCCATCAGCAGATCGACAGCGGCACCAAGATGATCCATCTCGGCAAGAACACGTCGAGCCGCATCGTCTCCAAGGGCATTGCCGCCGGCGTTTCGCAGAACACCTATCGTGGCCAGGTCTCGGCCCACCGCAAGGCGTCCAACGCCCGCAACTTCACGCAGTGCGACTCGCTGCTGATCGGCGACAAGTGCGGCGCCCATACGGTGCCTTACATCGAAGCGAAGAATTCGACGGCGCAATTTGAACACGAAGCGACCACCTCGAAGATTTCCGAAGACCAGCTGTTCTACTGCCTGCAGCGTGGCATTCCGACCGAGGCGGCGATCGCGCTGATCGTCAACGGCTTCGTCAAGGAAGTGCTGCAGGAGCTGCCGATGGAATTCGCCGTCGAGGCGCAGAAGCTGATCAGCATCTCGCTGGAAGGCTCAGTCGGCTGACATGAGCGAGGCGGACAAGAAGCGAATTCTTGAACGCCTGACGAATATGCGCGGAGAGATCCTGTCGAAGATAGGCCCCCGCGAGCAAAGATACGAGACGGAGATGCCGCCGGAGCAGCCCTATGTGTTTCTCCGGCAGCGCATGGAAAAATCGGCAAAGATGTTTCCGGATATCCCGGAATTTCTCAAATGGCCTTGGCTCATCGTGGTCGCGTTTGTCCGTGTCATTCGTTTCTTCTGGCCATAGCACAGAGCACAACGTGTCAATGCCCTTAGAAATTACGCGAGGCTCCGATGAGCTACGCAGAGAAAACGCAGGAACCAAAGATGCTTGAAATCAAGAACCTCCATGCCCGCATCGCCGAAGACGGCACCGAAATCATCCGTGGCCTGAACCTCACCGTGAAGGCTGGCGAAGTTGCCGCCATCATGGGCCCGAACGGCTCCGGCAAGTCGACACTCTCCTACATCCTCTCCGGCCGCGAAGATTACGAAGTGACCGAGGGCGATATCCTCTACAACGGCGAGAGCATCCTCGAGCTCGACGCTGCCGAGCGCGCCACCAAGGGTATCTTCCTGGCCTTCCAGTACCCTGTCGAGATCCCCGGCGTTGCGACCATGCAGTTCCTGAAGGTGGCGATGAACGAGCAGCGCAAGGCACGCGGCGAAGCCGAACTGACGACGCCCGACTTCATGCGCCGCGTCAAGGACGCTGCGGGCAAGCTGCAGATCAACACCGAGATGCTGAAGCGCCCGCTGAACGTTGGTTTCTCCGGCGGCGAGAAGAAGCGTGCCGAAATCCTGCAGATGGCGCTGCTCGAGCCGAAGCTCTGCGTGCTCGACGAAACCGATTCCGGCCTCGACATCGACGCGCTGAAGATCGTGGCCGACGGCGTCAACGCGCTGCGGTCGCCCGATCGTGCCGTCGTCGTCATCACCCATTACCAGCGCCTGCTCGATTACATCGTGCCGGATACGGTCCACGTTCTCTACAAGGGCCAGGTCATCAAGTCCGGCGACAAGACGCTCGCCCATGAGCTGGAAGCCAACGGTTACGCCGATATCATCGGCGCCGCAGCCTGAGCGTGGCGGAAAGGACGACGTCCATGAACATGCAAACGACGAGCCGCCTGACCGCGGCCGAATCGGCGCTGATTGAAGCGTTCAACCACCAGATCGGCGAATTGCCGGGCAATGGCGCGGTCACCGCGTTGCGCGACCGGCTGCTCGACGACCTGAAGAAGGAAGGCCTGCCGACGCGCCGCGTCGAGGCCTGGCACTATACCGATCTCAAGAACCTGCTGCGCAGCGTTCCGGCGCAGGCGGGTGACGCCGGCTCGGAAGCGCTGCCGCCGCTGGTTGAGGGTTCTCCGGTGCTTGCCGTCATTCAGGGCAGGGCCGCCAACAAGGCCGCAATCGGAGATCTCTCGGTTTCGGTCTATTCCGAAAAGCTGACCGACGGTTCGGCCGCTGCCAATCTCGATGCGCTCGGTCGCGACGACGCTGTCGGCCGCATCAATGGCAGCTTCGTCAAGGATGGCTATGTCGTCGACGTGCCCGATGGCACGGAGCTCGAAGAGCCACTGGAAATCCAGTTCGTGCATGCCGGCGGCGACATTCATACCCGCCTGCCTGTAACCTTCGGCGCCAATGTGAAGGGTGTCGTCATCGAGCGTCACCAGTCGGTGACGGGTGACGCCGCGCTCGTGTCGCATGTCAGCGACATCACGGTGGGTGAGGGCACGGAGCTCACCTGGATCATTCTGCAGCAGCAGGGTGGCGAAGATACGCATCTCGGCCAGATCCGCATCGATCTCGGCGCTGACGCCAAGCTGAAGCTCTTCGTCATCAATGCCGGCGGCAAGCTGGTGCGCCAGGAGCTGAATATCAAGGTAACGGGCGAGGGCGCCGATCTGACGCTGCGCGGCATCAACCTGCTCGGCGGCGAGACACATACCGATGTGACGATGGTGCTCGGCCATGACGTGCCGCATACCGGCTCGACGGAAGTGATCCGCAACGTCGTCTTCGATCGCGCCAGAGGCGTCTTCCAGGGCATGATCCGGGTTGCGCCCGATGCCCAGAAGACCGATGCCAAGATGGCCTGCAACACGCTGCTGATGTCCGACGATGCCGAATTCTCGGTCAAGCCTGAGCTCGAAATCTTCGCCGACGACGTGCAGTGCGGCCATGGTGCGACGGTCGCCGATATCGACCACAACCATCTCTATTACCTGATGGCTCGCGGCATTCCGGAGAACAAGGCGCGCGCCATGCTCGTCAACGCCTTCGTTGCCGAGATCGTTGAGGAAATGGAAGACGAAGCCCTGGTCGAGGCGCTGGAAGGCGTCATTTCGGCCTGGCTGGAAAAGCACGCCTGATCGGATAGCGCCATGGACAAGATCGTGCCGGCAACCACCTATGATGTCGAAGCCATCCGCAGGGATTTCCCGATCCTTGCGGAGAAGGTGCACGGTAAGCCGCTGGTCTATCTGGACAACGGCGCCTCCGCCCAGAAGCCGCAAGCGGTGATCGACGCGATCTCGCATGCCTACAGCCATGAATATGCCAATGTGCATCGCGGCCTTCACTACCTCTCCAATGCGGCCACGGAAGCCTATGAAGCGTCGCGCGAAAAGGTTCGCCGTTTCCTGAACGCACCTTCGGTTGATGATATCGTCTTCACCAAGAATTCCACCGAGGCGATCAACACAGTTGCCTACGGTTGGGGCATGCCCAAGATCGGCGAAGGCGACGAGATCGTGCTGACGATCATGGAGCATCACTCCAATATCGTGCCCTGGCATTTCATTCGCGAGAGACAGGGTGCCAAGCTTGTCTGGGTGCCCGTCGATGACGAAGGCGCCTTCCATATCGAGGATTTCGAAAAGAGCCTGACCGACAAGACCAAGCTCGTCGCCATCACCCATATGTCGAATGCGCTCGGCACCATCGTTCCGGTCAAGGAAGTCTGCCGCATCGCCCATGAGCGCGGCATTCCCGTTCTGATCGACGGTTCGCAGGGTGCCGTGCATCTGCCCGTCGACGTGCAGGATATCGATTGCGACTGGTACGTCATGACCGGTCACAAACTCTATGGCCCGTCGGGCATCGGCGTGCTCTACGGCAAGAAGGACCGGCTGAAGGAGATGCGGCCGTTCCAGGGCGGTGGCGAAATGATCTTCGAAGTGAGCGAGGATATCGTCACCTATAATGATCCGCCACATCGTTTCGAGGCCGGCACGCCGCCGATCGTGCAGGCGATCGGGCTCGGTTATGCGCTCGACTATATGGACAAGATCGGCCGCGAGAATATCGCAGCCCATGAGGCGGATCTGACGGCTTACGCAGAAGAGCGGCTGAAGGCGGTCAATTCGCTGCGCGTCTTCGGCAATGCTCCCGGCAAGGGCGCCATCTTCTCCTTCGAATTGGCCGGTATTCACGCCCATGACGTCTCGATGGTGATCGATCGCCAGGGCGTTGCCGTGCGGGCCGGCACGCATTGCGCCATGCCGCTCTTGAAACGCTTCGGCRTGACCTCCACATGCCGTGCATCCTTCGGCATGTATAATACCCGCGCCGAGGTGGATGCGCTTGCAGATGCGCTCGACTATGCGCGCAAGTTCTTTGCTTGAGGAAGAAGCCATGAGCCTGAATGAAGAGAAGATCGACGTGCGCGAAGGCATCGTGCATTCCAGCATTCCCCAAGAGGAGCTGGCGCGTCTCAGCGACGACGTGATCGGCGCTCTCAAGACCGTCTACGATCCGGAGATTCCGGCTGACATCTTCGAGCTCGGCCTCATCTACAAGATCGATATCGAAGACGACCGGATGGTAAAGATCATGATGACGCTGACCGCACCCGGCTGCCCGGTTGCCGGCGAAATGCCGGGCTGGGTGGAAAATGCCGTCGGCGCTGTCGAAGGCGTTTTGGGCGTCGAGGTTTCAATGACCTTCGATCCGCCGTGGACGCCGGAACGTATGTCCGAGGAGGCGCAGGTCGCAGTTGGCTGGTACTGACCGGCTGGTATTGATCGATTAAGGTGATCACCTTACATTGATTCATGAAGCGCCGGATCTTGACCCCGGTTTCGGAAGGAGATTGAGCCCATGGGCTTTGCAGTAATGAGCATGACGGAAGCCGCCGCAGAGCGCGTGAAGGCGCTCGTCAGCAACGGCGGCCCGGATGCCAAGGGCATTCGCGTCGGCATCAAGAAGGGTGGTTGCGCCGGGATGGAATATACCATCGACATGGTGACGGAGCCCAATGCCAAGGACGACCTGATGGAGCGCGACGGCGCGAAAGTCTGGATTGAGCCATCGGCCGTTCTCTACCTGCTCGGCACCGAACTCGGCTTCGAGACAACGACACTTCGCTCCGGCTTCATTTTCACCAATCCGAACCAGACTTCATCCTGCGGCTGCGGTGAGTCTGTCGAGCTGAAGCCTGCCGATCTGGCAGCGCTGGCCGCGCGCGGCGATGCCGTGGTGCCGGCACAGCACTAACCGCTTTTCGTTGAATATGCCTGATGGCCGCCATAGTTGGCGGCCTTTTGATTTAGACGAGCCTGTCCAAAGACCGACAAGCGACCAAGAAGAAGAAAAGCGGACAATGCTCCTTCTGTTCCTGAAAGGCGCCCTGCTGGGCGTCATCATCACAGCGCCGCTTGGGCCTATCGGAACGCTCTGCATCAACAGAAGTCTCGAGAAGGGCTTCTGGTTCGGCTTTTCCGGCGGGCTGGGGACGGCATTGGGAGACGCGAGTTATGCACTGGTCGCAGTGACGGGGATTGCGGTCTTCTCCGAAACCATGTCGATGGCCACCATTCCGCTGGCACTTGGCGGCGGGCTGATGTTGTTGTGGCTCGGCTTTCGGGGACTGAAGAACAAAGGGAAGATGAAGGCGGCGAAGATCGATGCGGCCGACTTCCTGCACACGACCGTCTCGACCTTTCTGCTGACCATTTCCAATCCGGCGACAATCCTCTCCTTCGGGGCGCTGTTTGCCGGGCTTGGCCTGACCGAGGAGACACGGCGCTTCAGCTCGGCTGCCATCGTGTCGGGCGTTTTCATGGGATCGCTGCTCTGGTGGTTCTGCTTGAGCGGTGCCGTCAGTCTCGCGAGGGAGCGGCTGTCGGCCGATTTCGCGGCCAAGGTCGGCCGCGCGACGAGCTATATGCTGATCGCCTTCGGCGCGGTGGCGCTCGGTTCGGTGGCTTATTCGATCGTTTGAAAAGGTGAGGTGCGATCAGTCGCGCTTGATGCTCATCAGCACGTCCCAGAGATCGGCACCGGTCTCGAAGACCGCGGCATTCGCCTTGTAGCTCTGTTCGGTCTCGATCAGGTCGGTGAGCTCGGTCGCAAAATCCACGCCCTGATCCGTCGCGCTAACGCTTGCCCGAACGCCCGAGGGTTCGACGGACTGAAAGCTGGTGTTCAGGCGGCCATAGCCCGGCGTGCTTGCATTGGCGACGTTGTTGGCGATCGCGCTTGCGCGCGTCGTCTGCGCCAGCATTCCCGAAAGAGCCGTATGCGTGACTGCAGAAATGCTCATCGACCGTTTCCCTGTTTCCGGACCTCCACGGTTTTACCGGCAAGGGTTTAGGGAAAGCTGAACGGTTTCGGTTAGCGAAAGGCGAGGGGGCCTGCGGCGGCTGTACCGGAACGGCACGTATGCCTCATCGACCGGGCCTCATACCTGCAATCAGGATATCGATAAGCTGCCGTGCCGCAACCCGCCAAGCCGGGCCACAGCTGATGCTCGCGCCACCGGCAAGTGCCCGCAGAAGATCGAGCGGGTCCATCGTCAGGCGGATTTCGCCGGCTGATGTAGCGCGGTCGATAAGCAGATGGATGGCGTCGGTGATCGGGGTAACAGAATCAGCATAGAGCTCGGACGTGCCTCCAACAAGCGAATCCAGCAGCTCGGACATGCCGTGTTTCGTCACGACATAATCAACGAACTGCACCAGCCACAGGCGGAGCGCTTCAACAGGTGGATGCGTTTCAGACAGGCTCCTGGCCGCAGCGGCAAGCTGCGTCGTCTCGTTGCGATAGACGGCGGAAACCAGCGCATCGCGCGTCGGAAAGTGGCGATAAAGCGTTCCGATGCCAACGCCGGCTGCGCGGGCAATTTCCTCCAGACTGGCGCCGGAACCCTTGCCGGCAAACACGGTCTTTGCGGTTTCCATCAGCAAAAGACGATTGCGTTCGGCATCCGCACGCGGCTTTCGGACGGTGGACCCGTCACTTTTTCCGGCCATTTCCGAGAAGTCCCCTTGATAAACGGAGGTGCCCTCCGTATTTATCTGGAGGCATCCTCCTTTTATTCCATTAGAGGCCGGTGGGCAATGGTCCACCAGCCCGGAGCGGTGCGTCCATTGATCTAGGAGATAATCATGAGTGGAGTTTTTGGCGCGAAATCGACTACGGATGAGGTGCTCGCCGGCGTCGATCTCAAGGGCAAGCGTGTTCTGGTAACCGGTGTTTCGGCCGGCCTCGGCGTCGAGACCGCGCGGGTACTGGCAGCCCACGGAGCACAGGTGGTGGGGACGGCCCGCGACCTCGAAAAGGCGAGGGCGGCCACGGATGTCGTGCGTGCCGATGCGGCCGATGGCGGCAGCCTTGATATCATCGAGCTCGATCTTGCTTCGCTCGCAAGCGTGCGGGCCTGTGCCGATGCGCTTATCAAGGACGGCCGTCCATTCGATGTCGTCATTGCCAATGCCGGCGTGATGGCGGCCCCCTTCGGCCGTACCGCCGACGGTTTCGAAACGCAGTTCGGCACCAACCATCTCGGCCATTTCGTGCTGGTCAACCGCATCGCACCGCTCGTCAAATCGGGCGGCCGTGTTGTGATCGTTGCATCGTCAGGCCATCGCATGGCGCCCTTCAGCCTCGACGACCTCAATTTCGAGAACAGGGCTTATGAACCCTGGGCGGCCTATGCGCAGTCGAAGACGGCTAACATTCTTTTTGCTGTGGAACTCGACCGGCGTCTCGGCGAGCGCGGCATCCGTGCTGTGGCGCTGCATCCCGGCGGCATCAGCACCGAACTCGGACGTCACCTTGACCCCGGCATGATCGAAGGCATGATGGCGCAGATCAATGCAGCACTCGCCGCCGAGGGCAAGCCGCCCTTCCAGTGGAAGACGATCCCGCAGGGTGCGGCTACCTCCGTCTGGGCAGGTTTCGTCGCTCCGGCTGATGTGGTCGGCGGCAGATATTGCGAGAATTGCCACGTTTCCGAAGTGACGGATGCCGCGATCAGCCCGATTTCCGAAGGCGTGCGTTCCTACGCGCTCGATCTCGAGACGGCCAGGGCATTGTGGGCCAAAAGCGAGGATATGGTCGGCGAGCGCTTCTAAAGCATGTCGCGCCAGGAGCGTCTTTTCCCTATGCCGGATATGACGTTCGCAAACTCGTTGCTATGAGACTGACAAAGGAGAAGGGCGCCCGGTACAGGGGCAGGCAACCCTTCTCCTGCTGGTTTTGCAGTATCCAGCAAAGATGATTACGCAGCGAACCGAAATTGGTTCACCGTTCCCAATGAAAATTCCGAAAAGTCTGGCGGCTTTCTTTCATCGTCGGGAATGCGTCGTCGCGTATTATCCATCTGCGGCTCTCGGCCAACAGCCGCAATTCACGCCTTGATATCGAGGCCCGCTTCGACTGCAGCGGCGATGAATGCCTTGCGCGCATCCTCACCGGTACGCTTGCCCTTGATGACATCGGCGCAGACCAGCAGTGCCTGGTCGAGTGCGGCACCATCTTCCGTCGGCCAGTCCTCGATCATCGCCCAGGAAGCCGCCTGGGTATTGTCGATGGTCTCATATTGGCCGGGCTCTTCGAGGGCGACGAGCACAGGCTTCGACCAGGGCGCCTGCATTCTTGCTTCGCTTTGATCCTGAGACATGGTGTGACCTCCTTCGTGTATTTCTATCAGAATTAGGAAAGCCCCTCCCGTGAAGGAAGGGGCTTTGATTGTCCAGCCCTTTGCTTGCGCTTCGGGCGTCCGGCCTGAGCTTTACTCAGCAGCCTCGGCGTAAGCCTCGACCGGCGGGCAAGTGCAGATCAGGTTGCGATCGCCATAGACGTTGTCGACGCGGTTGACCGGGGACCAGTACTTGTCCACGCGGAAGGCGCCGGGCGGGAAGCAGGCCTGTTCGCGCGAATAGGGGCGATCCCATTCGCCGACGAGGTCTTCCACCGTATGCGGGGCGTTCTTCAGCGGGTTGTTGAGCTTGTCCGAACGTCCCTCTTCGATGTCGCGGGCTTCCTGACGAATCGCCAGCATCGCTTCGCAGAAGCGGTCGAGTTCGGCCTTGGTCTCGGATTCCGTCGGCTCGATCATCAGCGTGCCGGCAACCGGCCAGCTCATGGTCGGCGCGTGGAAGCCGCAGTCGATGAGGCGCTTGGCAACGTCATCGACGGTCACGCCGCAGCTGTCGACCAGCGGACGGGTATCGATAATGCATTCATGCGCCACGCGGCCGGCAGCCGACTTATAGAGCACGTCGTAAGCGCCCTTCAGGCGAGCCGCGATATAGTTGGCGTTGAGGATCGCCACCTTGGTTGCCTGCGTCAGGCCTTCGCCGCCCATCATCAGGCAGTAGCTCCAGGAGATCGGCAGGATGGAGGCCGAACCGAAGGCTGCTGCCGAAACCGCGCCCGAACGACCGTCCGTTTCCGGATGACCCGGCAGGTGGGGCGCCAGATGAGACTTGACGCCGATCGGGCCCATACCGGGACCGCCGCCGCCATGCGGGATGCAGAAGGTCTTGTGCAGGTTGAGGTGCGAGACGTCAGAGCCAATGTCACCGGGACGGGACAGGCCGACCATGGCGTTCATGTTGGCGCCGTCAAGATAGACCTGGCCGCCATGCTGATGCACGAGATCGCAGATTTCCTTGACGGTTTCCTCGAACACGCCGTGCGTCGACGGATAGGTGATCATGCAGCAGGACAGATTGTCCGCATACTGCTCGGCCTTGGCGCGGAAATCGTCGAGGTCGATATCGCCGTTTTCGCGAACCTTGACGACGACCACCTTCATGCCGACCATCTGGGCCGAGGCCGGGTTGGTGCCATGCGCCGAGGTCGGGATAAGGCAGACGTCGCGGTGACCCTGGCTGTTCGCGATGTGGTAATTGCGGATGGTCAGCAAGCCTGCATATTCGCCCTGTGCGCCGGAATTCGGCTGCATGGAGAAAGCGTCGTAGCCGGTGACGGCGCAGAGCTTTTCCGTCAGGTCATCGATCATTTCGCGGTAGCCCAGCGCCTGGTCGGCCGGCACGAAAGGATGGATGTCGGAAAATTCCGGCCAGGTGATCGGCAGCATTTCCGCTGTCGCATTCAGCTTCATCGTGCAGGAGCCGAGCGGGATCATCGAGCGGTCCAACGCCAGATCGCGGTCGGAGAGCCGGCGGATGTAGCGGGTCATTTCGCTCTCGGCGCGGTTCATGTGGAAGATCGGATGCGTCAGGTATTCGCTCGTGCGCAGCAGATCTTTCGGCAGGCGATAGGACGGCTCGAAATCGGCGATCTGGAAATTGCCGCCGAAGGCACGCCAGACAGCCTCAAGCGTTGCCGGACGCGTGCGCTCGTCGAGCGACATGCCGATCTTCGTCTGGCCGACCTTGCGCAGGTTGACGCCTTCGGCGACGGCCGCGCGCAGGATGAGGCCCTGCATGTGGCCGACATCGACGGTGATCGTGTCGAAGAAGGTTTCCGGTTCAACCTTGTAGCCGAGCTTTTCCAGACCCTTGGCCATCAGCACGGCCTTCTGATGGACCTGCTGGGCAATTGCCTTGATGCCCTTCGGGCCGTGGAAGACGGCGTACATCGAGGCCATGACGGCGAGCAGAACCTGCGCGGTGCAGATGTTCGACGTCGCCTTTTCACGGCGGATATGCTGTTCGCGTGTCTGCAGCGACAGGCGGTAGGCGCGGTTGCCGCGGGCATCGACGGACACGCCGACGAGACGGCCGGGCATGGAGCGCTTGATGGCATCCTTGACCGACATGTAGGCGGCATGCGGGCCGCCGTAACCGACCGGAACGCCGAAGCGCTGCGAGGAGCCGATGGCGATATCGGCACCCATTTCACCCGGTGACTTCAGAAGCGTCAGCGACAGGATATCGGCGGCGACGACGGCGATGGCGCCCGTCTGGTGCAAGCGGGAGATCAGGCCGGTGAAATCGCGCACATGACCATGGGTGCCCGGATACTGGAAGATCGCGCCGAAGACATCGACAGGATCGAGATCCTTGAAGGGGTCGCCGACGATGACGCTCCAGCCGAGCGGCTCAGCACGGGTCTTGATCAGCTCGATCGTCTGCGGGTGGCAGTCGGCATCGACGAAGAATGCCTTGGCCTTCGACTTGGAGACGCGTTCGGCCATGGCCATGCCTTCGGCAGCAGCCGTCGCTTCGTCGAGCAACGAAGCGTTGGCGACATCGAGGCCGGTCAGGTCGCAGATCATCGTCTGGTAGTTCAGGAGCGCTTCGAGGCGGCCTTGCGAGATTTCCGGCTGGTATGGCGTGTAAGCCGTGTACCAGGCCGGGTTTTCCAGGATGTTGCGCTGGATGACCGGCGGCGTGATGGTGCCGTAATAGCCCTGGCCGATCAGCGAGGTCAGAACCTTGTTCTTGTTGGCGGTTTCGCGCAGCTTGTCGAGCGCCTCGCGCTCCGTCATCGGTGCGCCCCAGAGGAGCGGCGCCTTCTGGCGGATGGCGGGCGGCACGGTTGCGTCGATCAGCGCATCGAGGCTCTTGTAGCCGATGACGCCGAGCATATCCGACATTTCAGACGGCGAGGGGCCGATATGACGACGGTTGGCGAAGTCATAAGGCTGATAGTCGGTGAACTGGAATTCGGTAGGCGTCGTCATTACGCAGTCAGCTCCTTATAGGCTGCTTCGTCGAGCAGGCCATCGGCATCGGAGAGGTTCTTGAGCTTGAGCTTGAAGAACCAGCCAGACCCTTGAGGATCGGAATTGACGAGCGACGGGTCGGCGACAATGGCCGGATTGACTTCGACGATCTCGCCATCGAGCGGACAATAGACATCCGAAGCAGCCTTGACGGATTCGACTGTCGCAGCATTGCCATCCTTGGAGAAGGTAGCGCCGACTTCAGGCAATTCCACGAAAACGAGGTCGCCGAGCTGCTCGACAGCATAGGTGGTGATGCCAACGGTCGCGACATCGCCTTCGAGCTTCAGCCATTCATGTTCAGCAGTAAATTTCAGCATGGAAAAATCCTCTCGCAATAAGGGTCAGCGTTTGTAGGTCGGCGTGATGAAGGGAAGGGCAGAGACTGTGACGGGCAGGTACTTGCCGCGCACTTCGGCATAGACCTGCGTGCCCGCTGCAGCGTGGGAAACCGGCAGGTAGCCCATGGCGACGGGGCCTTCGACGGAAGGGCCGAAACCACCCGAGGTGACTTCGCCGATCTCGGTCTTGCCTTCGGCATCGGCATAGAGCTTGGCATGGCCGCGCACAGGCGCCTTGCCCTCGGGCTTCAGGCCGACGCGCTTGCGGGAAACGCCATTGTCGAGTTCGCCGAGAATGCGCTCAGCACCGGGGAAACCGCCGGCGCGGGCGCCGCCCGTACGGCGAGCCTTCTGCATTCCCCACTCGATGGCGGCTTCGACAGGCGACGTGGTCGTGTCGATATCGTTGCCATAGAGGCAGAGGCCGGCTTCGAGGCGCAGGCTGTCGCGCGCTCCAAGGCCGATCAGCTCGACATCGGGATGCTCGAGCAACCGGTTGGTGACATCCTCGGCCTTGTCGGCGGGAATGGAGATTTCGAAACCGTCCTCGCCGGAATAGCCCGAGCGCGAGACGAGACAGGAAACGTCGTGCAGGCGGCAGTGGCGTACGTCCATGAATTTCATGGCGGCGACATCGGCCCAGAGTTCGGCGAGCACGTCGACGGCGCGTGGGCCCTGCAGGGCGATCAAGGCGCGGTCGAGGACGGTGATCTCGCAGGTATCGGAGAGATGCTTCTGCAGGTGCGCGAGATCGGCTTCCTTACAGGCAGCGTTGACGACGACGAAGAGGTGGTCGTCGAGATGTGTAATCATCAGGTCGTCGAGGATGCCGCCGTTCTCATCGGTGAAGAAGCCGTAACGCTGGCGTCCCTCGGCGAGGCCGAGGATATCGACGGGCACGAGGCTTTCGAGCGCAAGCGCCGCATCCTCATACGTGCCGGACTTCGCCTTGATGATGACCTGGCCCATGTGAGAGACATCGAAGAGGCCGGCGGCAGTACGGGTCTGCAGATGCTCCTTCATGACGCCGGCAGTATATTGCACCGGCATGTCATAACCTGCGAAGGGCACCATGCGGGCGCCGAGCGACAGGTGCAGCGCGTGAAGCGGGGTTTTCTTAAGGGCAGCAGTATCGTCCAAACGACGCCTCCGGGGTTTGCGCCGGATATTCCGGGCGCGGGCTCAAAACTGAAGGCGCGGTTGCGCCTTGTCTCCTTGAGCCCCCTCTGTCCCTGTGCCTGAGATTGTTATCCCTTCGGCGGGCGTTTCGAGAACGCCTCTCTCCAGAGTTCCGTCTGCCCCTTGTGGTCCTTTTGCCTGAGAGTTTCCGGGGCGGTTGCTCCTTCGGCACCGGCATCACGTACCGGCTTCTCCCAACAAGGTTGCGGCAATTATCCGGGGGCGGCGGGCCTTGGCAAGCGAAATGTCGTAGCTGCACAAATTTTTGTCGCGGCTCAAAGAAGCCGGTTGCGATGCGTGGCAAATGGGCTTTTGCATTTGCGGGCAAAATTGGCTAACGCGACGCAAAGCGAGGAGATATTCGATGAACATTGTCAGGACGTTTGGTTTTACAGCTTTCCTTTGCGCTTGCGGCTTCGCCGGATCAGCACTCGCACAGGATCATCATGACATGAAGGGCATGGATATGGGCAGCATGGGCTCCATGAGCATGTCTACAGGTGGTGACGTGGTGAAGGCTGGCGATCTCGAAGTCTCCGGCGGTTTTGCCAAGGCGATGCTGCCCGGCCAGCCTGTCGGCGGCGGCTTCTTCACCGTGAAGAATAATGGCTCTGCCGATGACCGTCTCGTCTCGGTCACGTCGCCCAATGCCGGCGAGGTGCAGCTTCACGAGATGGCCATGAAAGACAATGTCATGAGGATGCGTGAACTGAAGGACGGAATCGCCATTCCCGCCGGCCAGACCGTCGAGCTTGCGCCCGGCAACCTGCATCTAATGTTCCAGAAGGTGAAGACGCCCTTCAGGCAGGGCGACAAAGTGCCTGTTACCCTGACCTTCGAAAAGGCCGGCAAGGTCGACCTGGTGCTGAACGTGCTGTCGGCACAGGGCAAATAAGCGGTGAAAAACAAAAAAGCCCGCGACAATGCGCGGGCTTTGCTCCTCCCAGCAAAACTTAAATCTCAGACATCCTCATAAGACTGCAGGGCCTGCTGCAAGCCGGCCTGCGGCTGGCGATACCCCTTGGTCATCAGATCGAGCGCAACTTCGGTATTCTGGATGATATTGGTAGATTCTTCCCGATCGTCGCCGCTCGGACTGAGCTGGCGTTCCGCAATCTTGCGAGCTTCGCGCGCGGCCGTGCCCGTCGCCACTCGCTGCGGGATGCGCAGGGAATCGAAAGCGAAGGCAGCGGTGTTCGCGGATATGGAAACAAGCTGTGTCATGCGCCTGTCATACCGGGACGATCTTCGCGTTCGGCTTAAGAAAATCATTCGCATTTTACCGGATGGTAAGAATTCTGCAGATGCGATTGGAATCAGGACGGAATCGCAATAAACCGGGGCATGTTCCAGGCTCTGCTCGTCGCCGTCGGCGGCGCAATCGGTTCACTTCTGAGATATTATGTCGGCCTGGGCTCCCTGCGGCTCATGGGGCCTGGCTTTCCCTGGGGAACGCTTGTCGTGAACGTCGTCGGCTGCTTCATCATCGGTGTCTTTGCCGAGATGATTGCGCGCCGTTTCAACGCATCGGTGGAGCTGCGTCTCCTGCTGATCACGGGCTTCCTCGGCGGCTTCACCACGTTCTCCGCCTTCTCGCTGGATGCGATCTCCCTCTTCGAGCGCGGCGAGGTTTTTGCCGGCGGCATCTATATCGCAGCAAGCGTCGGGCTTTCGATGATGGCCGTCATGGCCGGCCTCGGCCTGATGCGCGTACTGCTCTGATTTCGATTCCGATTTCCGTTTTGTGAAAAATGCTCTAAAGGCAGCGGCAAGAGAGGCGCCGGCTTCGATCGCGCCCGTATTTTCCGAAAGATATCCATGGCAGGCATAGAACACATCAAGGTGGAGCCCGATGAAGCGGGCATGCGGCTCGACCGCTGGTTCAAGATCCATTATCCGGGGCTTGGCTTCGGCCCACTGCAGAAGCTGCTGCGCTCCGGCCAGGTGCGCGTCGACGGCGGCCGCGTCAAATCGGATGCCCGTGTGCAGCCCGGCCAGATGGTGCGCATCCCGCCGCTCGATGTCGATGCCAAGCTGAAGGGGCCGATCGCCGGCAAGGATCTCAAGCATTCGAGCGATTTCGAGCTTTTATCCCGCATGGTGCTACATGAGGACGAGAAGGTCATCGTCCTCAACAAGCCGCCAGGGCTTGCGGTGCAGGGCGGCTCGGGTGTTGCAAGACATATCGACCAGATGCTCGAAGCCTGGACCAGCCCGAAGGGCGAGAAGCCGCGCCTCGTGCATCGCCTCGACCGCGATACATCAGGCGTGCTCGTCATTGCCCGCACGCGGGGTGCTGCCCAGAAGCTGACCGCCGCCTTCCGCGAACGCGACACCAAGAAGACCTAC
Organism: Rhizobium sp. P1_E6; assembly: GCF_056405875.1. Taxonomy (NCBI): domain Bacteria; kingdom Pseudomonadati; phylum Pseudomonadota; class Alphaproteobacteria; order Hyphomicrobiales; family Rhizobiaceae; genus Rhizobium; species Rhizobium sp. P1_E6. The sequence continues at coordinate 89,093 of NZ_JBFUBG010000002.1, forward strand.
TGGGCGCTGGTCAAGGGTGTACCGCGCAAGCACGAGGACAGAATCTCGACCTGGCTCGTCAAGGAGCCGACGGCCGACGGCGACCGCATGCGCATCGCCAAGCACGGCGAAGACGGCGCCGATCATGCGATTTCCTTCTACCGCGTGCTGGAGACGGCGGCGCAGAATCTCGCATGGCTGGAGATGGAACCCTATACGGGGCGTACTCACCAGTTGCGCGTCCATGCGCTGCATATCGGCCATCCGATCATCGGCGATCCGAAATATTTCGACGACGATATAAACTGGCCTTTCCCCGGAGGCATCCAGAAGAAGCTGCATCTGCACGCACGCCATATCGATATCCCGCATCCCGCCGGCGGGCGCCTGCGCGTCAGCGCACCGCTGCCGCCGCATATGGTGCAGACCTGGAACCTTCTCGGTCTCGACCTTGCCGGCGCTGAGAGAGACGACGAATGAAACTCGCGCTTTTTGATTGCGACGGCACGCTGGTCGACAGCGCCGGGCTGATCCACGAAACCATGCRCCGCACCTTCGAAAAATTCGGCAAGGCAGAGCCGCGCTTTGAGGATACCAAGGCGATTATCGGCCTGTCGCTGGATATCGCCATTGCCCGCATGCAGGGCAAGCAGCATGTCGAGCAGCAAGACATCGACATGACGGCGCATTACAAATCGCTGTTCTCGGTGGTGCGGCAGGATCTCGACTACCGGGAGCCGCTGTTTGCCGGCATTCGAGAGATGATCGATGCGATCAGTGGGCGCGAGGATCTGCTGATCGGCGCCGTCACCGGCAAGTCCCGGCGCGGGCTAAAGCTTGTGGCGGAAACGCATGGTTTCAACTTCATCGTATCGCGCACCGCCGACGATTGCCCCTCCAAGCCGCATCCGGCCATGGTGAGCGAATGCTGCGATGAAACCGGCATCGTTGCCGCCGACACCATTGTCATCGGTGATGCGATTTACGATATGCAGATGGCAAAGGCTGCCGGCGCCAAGGCGATCGGTGTTGCCTGGGGCTATGCCAGCGTGGATGAACTGATCGCCAATGGCGCCGATGCGATCGCCTATCATCCGAATGAGATTTTGCGCCATTTTTCCTGAGGTGAGCCCATGCGCGACCTGCTGAACGACCTTTCCGAAGACCTGAGCCATCCCGATCCGATCCGCCGTGCGCAGATCCAGATGAAGAAGCCGCTGCCGAAGCGCTTCTATCAGGCGGTTTCCACTGCACCACACGAAGATGGTTTCGCGATCGAGCTGGACGGCAAACTCGTGCGCACGCCGGCCCGCCAGATACTGGCAGTGCCGAGCGAAGCGCTGGCAAAGCTCGTCGCTGCCGAATGGGACGCACAGAGTGAGGTCATCGATCCCTCGCTGATGCCGATGACGCGTCTTGTCAACACGGCGATCGACGGCGTTGCGACCGACACGCAGGCCGTCTTCGAGGATATTCTGCGCTTTTCATCGAGCGACCTGCTCTGCTACCGCGCCGACGACCCGCAAAAGCTGGTCGAGCGACAGACGGAGCGCTGGGATCCGGTGCTCGACTGGGCAGCCGCCGAATTCGGTGCGCGCTTCATCCTCGTCGAAGGTGTGATGCATCACGAGCAGCCGCGCGAGGCGATCGCCGCCTTCGGTTCGGCGCTGCGCCGGCATGACAGCGCACTCACGCTCGCCGCTCTCCACACGATGACGACGCTAACCGGTTCGGCGCTTCTGGCGCTTGCGATTGCCGAAGAGCGGATCACGCCAGACGAAGCCTGGTCGCTCGCCCATCTCGATGAGGACTGGACCATCGAGCATTGGGGAAGCGACGAAGAAGCCGAGCAGCGCAGGGCCAAGCGTTTCGAGGATTTCAAGGCCGCAACGGATGTTTTTTTCGCGCTAAGGGCCTGAATCATATTGCCTTGACGGGCTTTATGACCAAATCTGCGACTCCAGACGGGGATATGCGGGAATTTGGAATGAATTGGCAGACGTGGAAATTTTGCCTGATAGCGCTTGTTTGCATCGCGCTGACGGCCTGCGCCAGCCTCATGCCGAAGAAGGAGGAAAAGCCCGTCTACGACGTGCGAAGCGCCGTCGTGCTTTCGAGCACGACCCTGTCGGCGGAACTGCTTTCCGGCATCAGCGACCGCGTCAACTCCGCCATCCGCGCGACGGTCCGCACGAGCGAATTGCCGCGCGTGGTGCTGACGATCCGCATCGTTTCCGTCACAAAGGGCCTCGGTTTCCAGAAGGACCGCAATGTCGCGAAGGTGAGGATCGATGCGGCCTCCGTGGAAGACGGCTCCGTGATCGCCGTAACCTCCTTCGAAGTTACAAGCCTGACCGCCGATCCTGACCTTGCCGACGACATTCTGGCGGAAGATATCGCTGCACGCGTGCGCTCCGCCTTTTCACTGAGCGGACGCTAGGGCATTTCTGTTTCTAAGCAACTCCGGACACAAAACCGCGCATACTTTGCTGAAATGCTGCATAACCGCTGAAAGCGGCGAGGGGGGATCATGAAGGATATTCTGGAAGAGCTCGAACGCCGCCGCAAAATTGCCCGTCTCGGCGGCGGCCAGGTGCGCATCGACGCGCAGCATCAGCGCGGCAAGCTGACGGCGCGTGAGCGCATCGACCTCTTCCTCGACGAAGGCTCCTTCGAGGAGTTCGACATGTTCGTCGAGCACCGCTCTACCGATTTCGGCATGGACAAGAGCCGCATCGCCGGCGACGGCGTGGTGACCGGCTGGGGCACTGTCAACGGCCGCACCGTCTTCGTCTTCGCCAAGGATTTCACCGTCTTCGGCGGTTCGCTTTCGGAAGCCCATGCCGAGAAGATCATCAAGGTGCAGGATATGGCGCTGAAGAACCGCGCGCCTATCATCGGCATCTATGATGCAGGCGGCGCGCGCATTCAGGAAGGTGTCGCGGCACTCGGCGGTTATGCCGAAGTCTTCCAGCGCAATGTACTGGCGTCTGGCGTCATTCCGCAGATCTCCGTCATCATGGGGCCGTGCGCCGGCGGCGACGTCTATTCGCCTGCCATGACGGATTTCATCTTCATGGTGCGCGACACGTCCTACATGTTCGTGACCGGTCCCGATGTCGTGAAGACCGTCACCAACGAGACGGTGACATCGGAAGAACTCGGTGGCGCGAGCGTGCATACGACGCGCTCCTCGATAGCCGATGGCGCCTATGACAATGATGTCGATACGCTCTTGCAGGTTCGCCGCCTCATCGATTTCCTGCCGCAGTCGAACACGTCGCCGGTGCCGGAAATCGAATCTTATCAGTCGGCGACCGATGCCGACAATTCGCTGGATACGTTGATCCCGGCCAATGCCAACAAGCCCTACGACATCAAGGAATTGATCCAGAAGGTGGCGGACGAGGGGGATTTCTTCGAGATCCAGGCGAGCTTTGCCAAGAATATCGTCTGCGGCTTCGGGCGCATCGAGGGCTCGACTGTCGGCTTCGTCGCCAATCAGCCAATGGTGCTTGCCGGCGTGCTTGACAGCGACGCCTCACGCAAGGCGGCGCGCTTCGTGCGCTTCTGCGACTGCTTCAACATTCCGATCGTCACCTTCGTCGACGTGCCGGGTTTCCTGCCGGGCACGGCGCAGGAATATGGCGGGCTCATCAAGCATGGCGCCAAGCTGCTCTTTGCCTATGCGGAAGCGACGGTGCCGAAGCTGACGGTCATTACCCGCAAGGCCTTCGGCGGCGCCTATGACGTGATGGCGTCGAAACATCTGCGGGGCGATTTGAACTATGCCTGGCCGACGGCCCAGATCGCCGTCATGGGCGCCAAGGGCGCCGTCGAGATCATCTTCCGCAAGGATATCGCCGATCCCGAAAAGATTGCGGCGCACACGAAAATGTATGAGGATCGCTTCCTGTCACCCTTCGTGGCGGCCGAGCGGGGCTATGTCGACGAGGTGATCATGCCGCATTCGACACGGCGCCGGCTGGCTCGCGGACTGAAGATGCTGCGGAACAAGGATCTCAGCAATCCCTGGAAGAAGCACGACAACATCCCGTTGTGAACGAATAAAGGAGCCTCTTCAGGTGTTTATCCACTGTCGAAGTTGTGAACGCCTGTCAGCAAACTGTGTCTTCAATCCCTGTTAGAGACACGGTAACGCTCGGCAGTACACCCTTAAGGAGAGTCTTTATGTCAACTTTCGAGCGTCTATCCGCCTACCGCCCCTATGGTCTGGCCGCTCTCAGAATCATGACCGCGCTTCTGTTCATCGAGCACGGAACGATGAAGCTTTTCGGCTTCCCGGCAGCGCAGGGCGACGGCCCGCTGTCCACTTTGTTCCTGATTGCGGCACTGCTGGAAACCTTTGGCGGTATCCTCATTCTCATCGGCTTCGCAACACGGCCGGTTGCCTTCCTGTTGGCGGGCGAAATGGCGATCGCCTATTTCATGGCGCATATGCCGCACAGCTTCTTCCCGGCTCTCAACCAGGGCGATGGCGCGATCCTGTTCTGCTTCGTCTTCCTCTACCTGTTCTTTGCCGGCGCCGGTGCATGGTCCGTCGATAACAGAAACGCGGCTGCCTAACAGAAGAGGCTGCGGGTGCTTCATCGCCGCAGCCTCTTCTTCATTTCAGATATTTCTTTTTCAGGCCGTCAGCTTGAGGCCGGCAATGCCGGTGACGATCAGCGCAATGCAGATCAGGCGCGAGGCGCTTGCCGCATCCCCCAGAAGCCAGATACCGAGCAAGACGGTACCAACAGTGCCTATACCGGTCCAGATCGCGTAAGCCGTGCCGATGGGCAGGGTTTTGACGGCAAGACCGAGCAGGATGACGCTCACCACCATGCAAATGACTGTGAGGATCGTCGGCATCGGACGGGTGAAGCCGTCGGTATATTTCAGACCGATTGCCCAACCGCATTCAAAAAGGCCAGCGAGAAAAAGCAGGAACCAGGCCATCATACTCTCCTTGTCAAGAGCGAGGCCGTCCCCGCGACTTTTGCGCCCCGGGCAGACCCGAGCGCCGCAGTCGTCTGCGTCACGCTTGATATGGACGAGGGAACGGCTGAGTTCAAGTTAGGAATTGGCATAGCTGCCATGCCACCCGATTCCAGCGGGCAGGCCTGGCAATCAGGCGTTCTTCGCGCGGCGGCAGAGACGATCGAAGGTCTCGAGGAAACGCGAACGATCCTTGGGGCTGAAAGCGGCATTGTAGCCCTTGCTTTCGCCGGTCTCTCGCAGATGAGCGCCGAGATCGCGCATGGCGCTCGCCATGCCGATGTTGGTCTGATCAAAGACACGTCCTGTCGGGCCTGTCACGAAGGAGCCCTTGGCGACGCAGCGAACCGCAAGCGGCACGTCGGCAGTCACCACGACATCCGTCGGGCCGGTATTGTCGGCGATCCAGTTGTCGGCGGCGTCAAAGGCATTCGAGACAATGACGTTGCGCACCATCGGGTCACGGGATGGGCGCAGGCCGGAATTGGCGACGAAGGTCACCTCCATGCCGAGGCGTTCGGCCACTTTCAGGATTTCGGGTTTGACCGGGCAGGCATCGGCATCGACATAGATCATGGGAAAACCCTCATGCCGGCTCTCCGGCCAGCTGGCGGACCATATCGATATGGGGAATGCCGTCTTCCAGATATTCCTCCGAGGTCTTCACGAAACCGAAGGATTCGTAGAAGCGACGCAGATGGGCCTGCGCCGAAAGCGCGATGGGATTTTCGGGAAAGAGCCTTTCACAGACGATGATCGATTCCTTCATCACCGCATCGCCGAGCCGCCTGCCGCGATGGGCGGGTGAGACAACGACGCGGCCGATCTTTGCGGGATCCTGTGCATTATAGGGCTTCAGGAGCCGCGTGGAGGCAATGAGTTCAGTGCCCTCCAGCAGCCGCAGGTGCAGGGCATCGATATCCTTGCCGTCGAGTTCCGGATAGGGGCAATTCTGCTCGACGACGAAGACATCCACACGCATTCTCAAGAGGTCGTAAAGCTCCCGCGCGGAGAGCTCATCGAGGCCCTTCAGATCGACGCTGTAGGCAATAGCAGTCATCAATAGACCACGACGCCGCGGATGCTTTCACCCTTGTGCATGAGATCGAAGCCCTTGTTGATGTCTTCGAGCGGCATTGTGTGGGTGATCATCGGGTCGATCTGGATCTTGCCCTCCATGTACCAGTCGACGATCTTCGGCACGTCGGTGCGACCGCGGGCACCGCCGAAGGCCGTGCCCATCCAGTTGCGGCCAGTGACCAGCTGGAAGGGACGCGTCGAGATCTCCTGGCCGGCGCCGGCGACGCCAATGATGACGGACTTGCCCCAGCCACGGTGGCTGGCTTCCAGCGCCTGGCGCATGACCTTGGTGTTGCCGGTGCAGTCGAAGGTGTAATCGGCGCCGCCGATCAGGTCGCCATGGCGCTTCGTCATGTTGACGAGATAGGGCACGATGTCGTCGCCGACTTCCTTCGGGTTGACGAAATGCGTCATGCCGAACCTCTCGCCCCATGCCTTGCGGTCAGGGTTGATATCGACACCGATGATCATGTCGGCACCGGCAAGGCGCAAGCCCTGGAGAACGTTGAGACCGATACCGCCGAGACCGAAGACGATGGCCGTCGAGCCGATCTCGACCTTGGCGGTGTTGATGACCGCGCCGATGCCCGTCGTGACACCGCAGCCGATATAGCAGACCTTGTCGAAGGGGGCGTCGGGATTGATCTTGGCAAGCGCGATCTCCGGCAGAACGGTGAAGTTCGCGAAGGTCGAGCAGCCCATATAGTGGTGGATCTTGTCCTTGCCGATCGAGAAGCGCGAGGTGCCGTCGGGCATCACGCCCTGGCCCTGGGTCGCGCGGATCGAGGTGCAGAGATTGGTCTTGCGCGAGGTGCAGGAATAGCATTCGCGGCATTCCGGCGTGTAGAGCGGAATCACGTGATCGCCCTTTTTCACGGACGTGACGCCGGGGCCGACATCGACGACGATGCCGGCGCCTTCATGGCCAAGGATCGCCGGGAAAAGACCTTCCGGATCGGCACCGGAAAGCGTGAAATCATCAGTGTGGCAAATGCCGGTCGCCTTGACCTCGATCAGCACTTCGCCTGCCTTCGGGCCTTCGAGCTGAACGGTCATGACCTCAAGGGGTTTTCCTGCCTGAACGGCAACGGCGGCGCGAACATCCATCTTCGATCTCCTCTGATTTGCGTGGCGGACTCTTGCACGCTCGGCGAGGATGGCTCAAGCACAAAAAGGGCTTAGAACGCCATTCGAAAATCGGCTTCGCCTAGGTGAATTCCATATCGGCTTCGCCTAGGTGAATTCCATATCGGCTTCGCCTAGGTGAATTCCATATCGGCTTCGCCTAGGTGAATTCCATATCGGCTTCGCCTCAGGCAAATTCCATGATGACGGCATCGACCGCGAGGCTTTCGCCAGGAGCGGCCGTAATCTTGCCGACGACGAGATCGCGCTCGGCACGCAGCACGTTTTCCATCTTCATCGCTTCGACGACAGCGAGCGTTTCGCCTGCCTTGACCTCCTGGCCTTCGGAGACGGCGATCGAGACGACGAGGCCGGGCATGGGGCAGAGCAGGAGCTTGGAGGTATCCGGCGGCAACTTGACGGGCATCAGGCGATCCAACTCGGCATGACGCGGCGTAAAGACACGCGCCTTGACCGAAAGACCCTGCCAGTCGATTCGCAGGCCATTCAGGATCGGACGGATCTGCGCCGTCACCGGCCGGCTGGCAATCCTGCCATGCCAGACCGGATCGCCCGGTCTCCAATCGGTGACAACGGTTTCGGTGCGGCCACCGACCTCCATTTCCATCTCGAAGGGAATCGTGACGAGGCCATCGATCAGTTTGACAGGCACATAGGTGCTGCCAAGCTTGACGGCCCATTCGTCACGCAAGGAGCCGCTCGCCTGGCGCAAGCGGTCGGCAAAGTCCTCGCGGCGGCCGGACTCGATCAAGGAAACGGAAAGCGCGATGGCGGCAAGCGCTGCCTCTTCCGCCGCGTCAGGCGCCATCGGGGCGAAGCCTTCAGGATATTCTTCAGCGATGAAGCCGGTGGAAAGGCGGCCTTCGCGCCAGCGCGGATGCTTCATGAGCGCCGAGAGGAAGGGAACATTGTGTTCAATGCCATCGACCACGAACGCGTCGAGCGCCTGGCCCATGGCTTCCACCGCCTGCAGGCGGCTCGGCGCCCAGGTGCAGAGCTTGGCGATCATCGGGTCGTAATACATGGAGATTTCAGCGCCTTCGAAGACACCGGTATCGTTGCGGATGATCAGATCGCCAGTCCGGCCCTCTGCCGGTGGTCGGTAACGCGTCAGGCGGCCGATCGAGGGCAGGAAGTTGCGGTAGGGATCTTCGGCATAGAGACGGCTTTCCACCGCCCAGCCATTCAACCTGATGTCCTTCTGGGCGAAGGGCAGCTTCTCGCCTGATGCAACGCGGATCATCTGCTCGACGAGATCGATGCCGGTCACGAGTTCCGTCACCGGATGCTCAACCTGCAGGCGAGTATTCATTTCGAGGAAATAGAAATTGCGGTCGCGGTCGACAATGAACTCCACCGTGCCGGCGCTCTGATAGTCGACAGCCTTTGCGAGCGCCACCGACTGCGCGCCCATGGCTGCACGGGTCTTCTCATCGAGGAAAGGCGAGGGCGCTTCTTCGGCGACCTTCTGGTTCCGGCGCTGGATGGAGCATTCGCGCTCGCCGAGATAGACGACATTGCCATGCGCATCGGCCAGTACCTGGATTTCGATATGGCGCGGATCGACCACATATTTCTCGATGAAGACGCGGTCGTCGCCGAAGGAACTCTTGGCTTCCGAGCGGGCGCGGTCGAAGCCGTCGCGCACCTCCGCCTGATTCCAGGCAATGCGCATACCCTTGCCGCCGCCGCCGGCTGATGCCTTGATCATCACGGGATAGCCGATCTCAGCGGCGATCTTTTCGGCATGCGCCACGTCATCGATCACCCCGAGATAACCGGGTACGGTCGAGACCTTGGCGGCATTGGCGAATTTCTTCGATTCGATCTTGTCGCCCATCGCCATGATCGCCCTGGGCTTCGGGCCGATGAAGATGATGCCTTCCTTCTCCAGCGCCTCGCAAAAGGAAGCGCGCTCCGACAGGAAGCCATAGCCGGGGTGCACGGCTTCGGCACCGGTCTCTTTGCAGGCAGCGATTATCTTTTCGGCAACGAGATAGCTTTCGGCAGCCGGGGCAGGGCCAATGTGGACGGCCTCATCGGCCATTTCGACATGCAGGGCATCCCGATCCGCATCCGAATAGACCGCAACGGTGGCAATGCCCATGCGGCGCGCGGTTTTGATCACGCGGCAGGCAATCTCGCCGCGATTCGCGATCAGGATTTTCTTGAACATCGAGACTCCACCCAGGAAATGCGTTCCGGAGTTTTACGCATAAAAAGCCGGAACGTACAATTGGGCTGAAGAATCAGGGCGGGCTGAGATATTACAGACGATCAGGCAACCGCAGCAGCGACGACCGGCTCTTCGTCGATGATGCGCAGCCAACGGCTGCGTTTCGGCTCGGCATAATCTCTGATTTCGACCGCAGCCATGATCTCGCCCCAGCGCTGATGATTCGCGCCTGGTAGCGTTGCCGCCTCGATGCGCTGCAGAACGCCATATTCGACCGGCGAAACGCCGATGACGCCGCCTTCGCTGACGCTTCTCAAAACGCGCATGACGTAGTCGACATCCTGGCGTGCGATGCTCTTGCGGTCGATAGCGCGGGTCAGTTTGTAGCCGCCGATATCCTCTGATAGCGCCAAGCGGAGCTGATCGAGCGCGAGCGCCCGCAGCTCATCGGGCACATGGGCGCTGAGTTCCATGACGTGCAGGACGAGCTCAAGCTCGAGCGCGGAATTGACAACGCCGTCGGTCGTGAACATGCGCATGATCCATGCGACATTTATTTCGTCCAGTGAGCCCTGCGGATAGGTATAATCGACGATGAAGCCTGCCAGCTGTTCCACGAAGAACGCGTTCCATTCCGAGCATTTTTCGGGGCAGGAATTATTGAGCGCCAACATCACCACGACATCATCGGATGTCCGGATTCCCTCCGGAAAGGTATGTTTGCGCAGCAGCACAATGTCCTCGGCCGTCAGCCGATGCTTACCGGCGATGACACACGCCGGAAAAGCGAGACGGAACTCACTCATCTTTTATCTCCAGACTTCATCATGAAGCCGGAAGTGGTTTTATCGATGCCGAATTGAAGATCCCTCAAGAAGGAGGGTTAACCTTGGATTGGCCGTTTCATTCGGATTTTAACGACCGTGCCTGCAAACGCTCGCGCCAGATGATAAAAAGACCCGATGCAACTATGATGGCGATGCCGATCCATTTGGAAACATTCGGAAAATCGCCGAAGAGGGCGTAACCGAGCACGGTCGCCGAAATGATCTCGAAATATTGGAACGGCGCAAGCAGCGACAGCGGCGCCAGGCGGAAAGCCTTAACAACCAGCATGTGCGCATAGCCCGAGATCGTGCCGAGAATGACCAGCAGCGCGAGGCCGAGCCAGGAGGCGGGCAGGGAGGGGATGAAGTCGGCATTGCCGATGCTGCTTCCGACAAACATTGCGCCCGCCATGAAGATCGTACCGCCGATACCCGACATCGTTTGCATCGTCAGCGGCGAATCCGCCTCGCCGATCGCACGGTTGAGGAAGAGATAAAGCGAGAAGAGGAAGGCGCAGAAAACCGGCAGCAGCGCCTTCAGGCCAAAGATCTCATAGCTTGGCTGGATGACGATCATCGCGCCGCTGAAACCGACGACGATTGCCATCCAGCGGCGCCAGCCGACCTTGTCTCCCAGAAACAGTGCCGAGAGCGCTGTCAGCATGAAGGGCTCGACGAAGTAGATGGCGAAGACATCGGCGAGCGGCATGTATTTGACCGCGACGAAGAAAAGCAGGCTGGCTGCGCCATGCAGCGCACCGCGCAGGAGGTTCATCCACGGGCGCTTGGCAGACAGCGCCTGCATGCCGAACATGGCAAAGAGGATCGGCAGAGTGCAGACCAGCTGGAAGAAGAAGCGGTAGAAGGTTACCTGTCCAGGCGACATGCCCTCGAAGGTCGCCATGTATTTGGCGATCGCATCCATCGTCGGCAGGATGGCCATGGCCCCAGCCATGATAGCCATGCCCTGGAGCGGATTCTGTGCGGAGGGAGATTGGGACATGAGGGCTGCTTCTTGCGGATGACGTCATCAACCACAGGAAGGTCATTCAATCAAGGACTGGCAATCAAGCACCGGCAATCAAGCACTGGCAATCAAGGACAGTGCCCCGTATCGTTGACGGTTTCGCCGAAGATCTCTTCGAAGGCAGCACGCAGGCGGATATCGGCATCGGCCATCATCACCGGCAGGCCGAGATCGACGAGGCTGGTAACGCCGAAGGCCGAGATGCCACATGGCACGATGCCGGTGAAATGATCGAGATCAGGATCGACGTTCAGCGACAGGCCGTGGAACGTCACCCATTTGCGCAGGCGGATGCCAAGTGCGGCGATCTTGTCTTCCGCCATGGTCCCGTCAGGCAAGAGCGGCCTCTCCGGCCGGCGGACCCAGACACCGACACGATCCTCGCGCCGTTCACCGCGCACATTCATCGAATCGAGCGTCCGGATGATGACTTCTTCCAGTGCTGCGACGAAGGCGCGGACATCCTGCCGGCGGCGCTTGAGATCAAGCATGACATAGGCAACACGCTGGCCCGGACCGTGGTAGGTATATTCACCGCCGCGGCCGGTGGCGAAGACCGGAAAGCGATCCGGCTCGACGAGATCCTTGGCATCGGCACTGGTGCCGGCCGTATAGAGCGACGGATGCTCCAGCAGCCAGACAAGCTCGTCGCCGCCTTGGGCAATATCAGCTACCTCCCGCTCCATCGTCTCTACCGCTTCCACATAGGGCACGAGTTCATCCGAGATCCGCCAGCGAACGGGGCGCGAACCAAGTTTCGGGAGCATAGAGAAATCGAGATCGGTGCGTAGCATGACAGTCCTTGGCGCCATCACGCAAAGAGGGGCGCGGCGCGGGCTTCTATATGGACTCGGGCGAAGAGTGATTCAATTGTTCTTTGCTGCAGGCGGCTTTTCAGCACGGAGCTTCTGCGCGCCAATCAGTCCATGATGAAATGCGGAACGAAGCGGGAGACGGAACGCTATGCCGCCGATCATGGTCTGGCGGCAAATCGATCAGAGTCCTTGCAGGAGCTGGACCCGGCACTGTAGGGAAGGTTCTGCACGGAGAAGGTAATGGGCAGGATAATCAAGCGGGCAGCAGATCTGCTCATCACCGATGAGAATGAGCCGGTAAAAAGCAGGCTTCGCGAACGCGGCGCTGCGCAGCGCCCAGCGATGCTCGACAACTTCCTGAACTTGCTGGTCCGGGCGATGCTGAATCCCTCGGCTTCGACGATGGCGAGCTTTGTCGCGGGTAAGGTCTTTCAAAAGCTCGAGCGTACAGGAACGCTGCGCGACACGCGGCTCCAGGATACCGGAACCCCTTCAGGCCTCGAGGCGGCACTTCAAAACGCAATCGCGACTGGCGACTTATACTCCGAGATAGCGCAGTGCGTTTGGCGCCTTGCCGAATCACTCGTGTGGATCAGAGGCAGAAGTGGACCGTTTGCCAGCCTCAACTTTGAGAAGGCCCATGCACATAGCGTGATTGTTGGGCCAGGTGGCCTGGAGGACCGGACGGATATCCGGGTTGGCCTTACATATATGGAACCCTACAGCCGTTTCCCGGATCACATCCAACGGTTTTCACGGGCCTTCCTGCTGCTTTCCCCATGCGAACTTTCAATAGCCGGAGAGAACTGGTTTTCGACCGGAATAGGCGGTGTCTTCGCTGCTGAAGCCGGACAGTCGTTTGCCATGCGTTGCACCACTACTCCGCTTCTCGCGGTCTGGTGTCACGTTGAAGAGGCGGGAAGATAAAGTGCCGGAGGACCGCGCCGATTCCGGTGAAGGGCGATATGGGATGAGTCGCGTATCAGTGATGCTCAAAGAGGCAGCACAGTCTCTTTGTCAGATCGGAGATTCGAGGGGCGTTCGAAAAGCAAACCGTCACGCCGAGGACTCAGTCTTGGAGGGATTGAACTGAGATGATCACGGGAGCTGCTTAAGAGAGGTGCGAACGTTGAACATCGATCAAATGGGTTGCTTTTTTCGCGACCACACAAACAGAACCAATAAAAGTATGGTTCTGGCGTAACTAAAATCGCGCGGAGAAATATTCGCACTCGTCCAAAAAAACATAATCAAAATAATACCCCTGAGAGGGGAATGGTGCGGTCGAGAAGACTCGAACTTCCACGGGTTACCCCACAGCGACCTCAACGCTGCGCGTCTACCAATTCCGCCACGACCGCATCGTGGTAGGGCCGATTTGCGTCGGCGAGGCAGCATGTAGCAAAAGCCTCAGAGGTACACAAGCGCGATGTGACAGTTTTTTTTAAAAGCTTGTCCGAGGTGTGGATTACGCCGCAGGAGACATTGAAATTACAAAAGAAAAGGGCCGGAAACCGGCCCTTTCTCGGATTATGTCAGTGCATTGCGCGGCATGCTTCGGTGCGGCTTGCTCCGCTATCGGCGCCTTTCTGGTGGGAGCCCTTCGGGCCGACCATGCTGTGGCAGTCCGGCAGCGGCTTGATGCTGGCGGTCGCGGTGTTGTCGACTTTCGCCGGCTTCGTCATCGCTGTCGGCGAGAAGCCATCGCTGTCATTCGTGTAGTCGCTGGAATAGGCAGGGGCGGCCGCATGGGTCGGATAGTGCATGGGCTTGGCCGGTGCGACCGGGGTCTGGTAGAGGCCGTCGCCATCGTTGGAATAGTCGTCATTGTACTTCGTCTGAGCGAAGGCTGCACTGGCCAGGCTGACGGCAAACAGGGTGGCGGCGGCGGCGATTTTCATGCGCATGGGTCATCTCCTCAATCTCTTGTTGCAAGCAACAACACAAAACCAACCCTCGGCAAGCTCAGTTCGCTCCCCAATTCGGGCAAATTTGTGAGAAAGATGACGGCCATGTTGCGACGTTTTGTCCGAATGAAATCACATATTTGTCAATGTTTTTGAGGGGTACGTTACCTTAGCCGGCACAGTTAATTGCCTGAGATGTCAACGCTTTCATCCGAAGGGCAATTTTGCAATCTTTAATTGATTAACTATTTGTAATTTTAGAGACGGAAAAACCGGAAAGCAGGGAGCTTTCCGGTCCTGAAATGTGGCGATTTCGTGTTTTCGGCCTTAGTCTTCATTCGGGATGTGGGCATCGACACCTGTCATCTGCAACCGGTTACGCACATGGTGGACACCGTCCACCGACAGAGCGCCGAGCTCGACCTTGCGGGCGATGCCGATCGTTTCGACCGAYCCGTCCAGCGTCACGGTATGCCCGTCGGCGTGAACCTCGACGCTGTCGATATCTACCTCGGGGATATTTTCCAGATTTTCGGTCACGCGGGCCTCGAGATCGTCGCTCTCGCCGCGGTCGATGGTATCAGGCTCGAGCGAATCCTTCAGACGATTTTCATTGCCGTCCTCGTCCGTCCCGTCGATGCGGAAGCCGCCGTTGCGGTCACGGTCGAAATTGGCCGAGGTTTCGCCATAGGCACGGTTTTCGGTTGCTGCGGCTTTCGCACCGCTGCCGTCGGCATAAGGCCAGCCGTCGTCCAGATTGCGCTCCTCGAAGTCGCGATAATCCTCTTCGCGGGAAAGCGAGGTCTTGTCAGTGATCTTTGGCATTTCCGTCTCCTTCCGGTTCCATTCTGCAAGGCAAACGCAGGAAGGGCGCTGTTGGTTCGACCGATTGCGGCGCTACCCTCAGCTTTTCATTCTATCCCACTTTTTGACCAGCCGGTCACGCTTCAGCCGCGACAGGCGCTGCAGCCAGAAAATGCCGTCGAGCTGATCGACCTCGTGCTGGACGCAGATGGCGAGGAAGTCCGATGCCTCTTCTTCGTGGTGATGGCCCTGGAGATCCTGATAGTGAAAGCGGATCGCCTTCGGGCGTGTGACCTCGTCCGTCGCACCCGGCATCGAGACGCTGCCCTCCATATGGATCATCGTCTCGTCCGAAAACCAGGTGATGTCGGGATTGACATAGATGCGCACGCCGTCGGCCTTGTCGAGTTCCAGCACCGTCAGCCGCTCAAAGACGCCGATATGGGCAGCGGTGATGCCGACACCGGGTGCCGCCCGCATCGTCTGCAACAGGTCGTCGGCAAGCCCTGACAGGGCCGAATCGAACGACATTACCGGGGCGCAGACCGTCTTCAGGCCGGGATGCGGATAGCGGAGAATGGGGCGGATCGGCACAGCTAAGCTTCCTTTCGGCAAATGGCAGCGGAAACTATAGCCGGCCACAGGCATTGTCATCAGAAAGCATGTGTTTGAGCTTTACGGCAGAAATGCTTTGGGCTAGCAGGTCGATAAGGAATCCCGCGGCCGCAAGGGCAGGGCGGAATTCGCTTATCCGCTTGTTGACAATGCATTTTCAGCCGACATTTTCCAATGCGGCTCGATAGTCTTTGAAATCAGATGCGAGGGCGGCATATGACGACGACCGATACCGAAGACCGCCGCAAGCGTCCGACCGACGAAGAAGTCGATATCTATAATGAAGATGGCAATGTGCGCAGCGATTTCCTGGCGCGCCTGGGTGCAGCCATCGCCGATCGCGATACGCTGTTTCTTCGCCAGAACGTCGCGCGCCTGCACGAATCGGAGATAGGCGACCTCCTGGAATCGATCCAGCCGGATCAGCGCCTGGCGCTGGTGCGCCTGCTCGGCGACGATTTCGACATGACGGCGCTGACCGAAGTGGACGAGACGATCCGCCGCGAGATCGTCGACCAGCTGCCGAACGAGCAGATCGCCGCGGCCATCGGCGAACTGGATTCGGACGACGCGGTCTACATTCTCGAAGACCTCGACAAGGAAGACCGGGAAGAGATCCTCGCGCAGCTGCCGTTTACGGAGCGGGTGCGCCTTCGCCGCGCGCTCGATTATCCCGAAAGCTCGGCCGGCCGCCGCATGCAGACGGAATTCGTCGCCGTGCCGCCGTTCTGGACGGTCGGACAGACGATCGACTACATGCGCGACGAGGAGGATCTGCCCTATTCCTTCTCGCAGATCTTCGTCATCGACCCGACCTTCAAGTTGCTCGGGGCCGTCGATCTCGATCAGATCCTGCGCACCAAGCGGCAGAACAAGATCGAAGCCATCATGCGGGAAACGAACCATCCGATCCCCGCCGAGATGGACCAGGAAGAGGCCGCCCAGCTCTTCGAACAGTACGACCTCCTGTCTGCAGCTGTCGTCGATGAGAACGAACGGCTCGTCGGCGTGCTCACCATCGACGACGTGGTCGACGTCATCCACGAAGAGGCGGACGAGGACATCAAGCGTCTCGGCGGTGTGGGCGACGAAGAACTGTCCGACAACGTGATCTCGACCGTGCGCTCGCGCTTCCTCTGGCTGTTGATCAACTTGGGCACGGCGATGCTGTCTGCAAGCGTCATCGGCCTCTTCGACGGCTCGATCGAGAAGATGATTGCGCTTGCAGTGCTGATGCCTATCGTTGCCTCCATGGGCGGCAACGCCGGCACGCAGACCATGACCGTGACCGTGCGTGCACTCGCAACCCGTGACCTCGATATCTACAATGCCGGCCGCATCATCCGCAGAGAGGCGGGCGTCGGCATCCTGAACGGAATGCTCTTCGCCTTGCTGCTGGGCTTGATCGCCGGCACTTGGTTCCACAATTACCAGCTTGGCGCCGTCATCGGGGCGGCGATGATCATCAATCTGATTGCAGCAGCCCTTGCCGGCATCCTGCTGCCGCTGCTGCTCGACAAGATGGGAGCGGACCCTGCGATCGCCTCGTCCGTCTTCGTCACGACCGTCACCGACTGTACCGGCTTTTTCGCCTTCCTCGGCTTAGCGACATGGTGGTTCGGCATCTGAACAGATGCCTAAATTGACTATTACGTAAAAGTCAATATTATGTCAGGCGGATGACGGGGATGCCATGCTGGTGAACAAGTACTATACCATAACGGAGCTGACGCGCGAATTCGGAGTATCGACGCGCACGCTTCGCTTCTATGAAGACGAAGGTTTGATCCAACCGGAACGCCGCGGACGCACGCGGCTGTTCCGTCCTGCCGACCGGCGGCTCATTCAGGAAATCCTGCGCGGCCGGCGCATCGGCTTCACCATTGCCGAAATCCGCGAGATCATTCAGGTCTACAAGGAGCCGCCGGGCGAGCTCGGCCAGCTCAAACTGTTGATGAAGCGTGTGGACGAGAAGCGCGAAGACCTGCGCCAGAAGCGCAAGGATATCGACGAAACGATCACCGAGCTCGACAATATCGAGGAGTCCTGCCTTGGCCGCCTCGCCGAGATCGGCGTCACGACCTGATCACTGTTGGGGCTCGGGCTGCGACTGCGGCGCGGGTTCTATTTCGGCGCTGCACTGGGTGGCAAGCACCATAATTCTCTCATCATCCGCCTTGACCGCGCCTGTCTGGAACGGCGTCAAGAGCTGTTGTGCCTGCAACTGGTCGAGCGTGCACTGGCAAAAGCTGCGGCAGAGCGCTTCGCCCTGTTCGACCGTGCAGGACGTATTGCACTGGCGCAGATATGTCGCTGCCGGATCGGGTTTCGGCGGCGCGATGATGAAGGTCAGRCCATAAGCGATGGCGATCAATACCGGCTGATGAATGAGGTAGAAGGCGAGGCTGTGGCGGCCGAGGCGCGCAAGCCATGTTCCACCCGTGCCCAATGATGCCAGTCTCTGGGGCAGCTTCGTGCGGAAGGAAAGACGGGCGAGGCTCATGCCCAGAAAGAAGGGCGTCGCCCAGGGAAAGAGCGGCACAAAATCGTTCGACCGGTCTGGGGTGGCCGCAAAGCCGAGCCAGGCCAGATATTTCGGGTCGAAAAGGTGCGTATCCAGCACGCCGGGCATGACGAAGGCGTCGACAATCCAGGCGACGAACAGCGCCAGCGTGACGAGCAGCGTCACGGGCAATGGCAGGCGCAGAAAAACCACGCCGATGAGGCTCAGAGCCGCAATGGAATGCAGGATGCCGAAATAGATCCATTCGCCGGGCACGAAGTAGCGTGTCGCGGCGGATATGACCACGGCTGCGCCGGCGACCATAGCGAAACGCTTCCAGAAGGAAGGCCAGCGGATTTCGGGCCGGCTTGATAGCACCAGGCTGATGCCGACGATGAAGAGGAAGGTGGTGGCGATCGCGCGGGCATAGATCTTCAGCCAGCCGGTTTCGGCGGTCCCGGGCTGCAGATAGCCCATGAATTCCAGATCCCAGCTGAAATGGTAGGTGGCCATGGCAATAAGCGCGGCGCCGCGCGCCGTATCCACAAGGCCGATGCGCGGTGGCCTCTGCGGGGCCGTCGCTTCCGTTGCCGACACTATCATTCACAATCCCTCGGACAGCTCATCACCGTCACTCGCTGACGGCTTGTTGCGCTGAACAGGAGAAAGGTGGAGATTTGGTGGCGGGTTTGCGTCCATGATGGCGAGGCGCGCTTCCGAAAAGAACTGCCGTCGGGTCAGGACCACAATGACCATGGCCGTCGTACCCATAAAAACATAGGGGTTGATGAACCAGCCGAGATAGCCGATCGACAGGAAGATTGCCCTGAGCCCTTCGTTGAAATGGCCGCCGGCGATGACATTCATGCGGATGACACGCTCCGCGGCGCGCTCGGCGGCGATCATGTCCTTCTCCGAGTCATGCACCATCGGAATGCCGCCGAAGAGAATGGTGCAATAGTTGAAGAGGCGATAGGACCAGCCGAACTTGAAGAAGGCGTAGCCGAAGAGGGCAGCAAGGCCGCCGACCTTCATTTCAAAGACGGCATGTCCGCTGTGGAAGACGAAGGGCAGGTCGGCGAAGACGGCATCCACCTTTTCCGTGGCGCCGAGCAGCGCAAAGCAGCTGCCGACCGCGAAGATGGATGTCGAGGCGAAAAAGGCCGTGCCGTTCTGCAGCCCTGCCATGATCTGGGTGTCGATCATCTTCAAATCGCGACGCAGGGAGTTATATATCCATTCACGCCGCCGCTCCGCCATGGCGTGGGTCAGGCTGGTGCGCCCGAAGAAGGTCTGACCGTGCAGCAGCCAGGAATAGCCCATCCAGATAAAGATAAAGAAGGCAAGCGCGATATAGTCCGCCGTCGTCATCATCAGCGAGTCAGTTCCCATATAAATGCGGCCACTCTATAGATGCATTCGAATGCTGCAATGACCGGCAAGATGAGAATTGCTGGCAAGATGGTCTGCTTTTAACTAGTGTCCGGCCGGATGTCGCACCGGTTCAAGGCGATGTCGGTCCGTCACGCGGATACCGAGCCTGGCTCGCATAGTCTGCATCGTGAATTTTAGAAGGCGCCCTCATGTTTCTTTCGGTATTCGATGTATTCAAGATCGGGGTGGGGCCGTCGAGTTCGCACACGATGGGGCCGATGACGGCTGCCAATCGGTTCCTTGACCTCATCCTGTCCAACGAATGGCCGCGTCCTTCCATCGGCGCGCAGGTGACTGCCATCAAGGTCAGCCTGCACGGTTCGCTCGCCCATACGGGGATCGGCCACGGAACGGGCAGGGCGGTCATCCTCGGTCTGATGGGCGAAGCGCCCGACAAGGTCGATCCCGATCAAATGGACGCCATCATCGATGAGGTTGAAAAGAGCGGCCGGATCACGCCGGAGGGGCATCCGGCCTATCAGTTCCAGCCGAAGACGGACCTGATCTTCGACAAGAAGCAGCCGCTGCCGGGCCATGCGAATGGCATGACCTTTTCCGCCTATGACAAGGACGGACGGCTTCTCGTCAAGCGCATCTATTATTCCGTCGGCGGTGGCTTCGTCGTCACCGATACGGAGCTGGAGCAGATGCGGGCGCGCAAGAAAGCATCGCAGGGCAATTACAAGGTGCCCTATCCCTTCGCCAGCGCCAAGCAGATGCTGGAAATGGCCGAACGTTCCGGCCTGTCAATCGCACAGATGAAACGCGCCAATGAGGAAAGCCAGCGCAGCCGCGAGGAGCTGGATTCCGGCCTCGACCGTATCTGGGAAGCGATGCGCTCCTGTATCGAGCGCGGACTGAAGGTAGAAGGCATCATGCCCGGCGGTCTGAACGTCAGGCGCCGCGCAAAGCATATTCACGACAAGCTGCAGGAGGAGTGGCGCAGCAACCGCGTCAACCCGCTGCTCGCCAATGACTGGCTGAGCGTCTACGCGATGGCGGTCAACGAGGAGAATGCTGCCGGCGGGCGTGTCGTGACGGCGCCGACCAATGGCGCGGCAGGCGTCATTCCCGCCACGATCCGCTATTACGAGCATTTCCACGAAGACTGGGACCAGAAGGGCATCCACGACTATCTGCTGACCGCAGCGGCGATCGGCGGCATCATCAAGCACAATGCGTCGATCTCGGGCGYGGAGGTCGGCTGTCAGGGCGAGGTCGGCTCGGCCGCCGCCATGGCAGCCGCCGGCCTCGCAGCCGTCATGGGCGGCACGCCGGCTCAGATCGAAAATGCCGCGGAAATCGCGCTCGAACACCATCTCGGCATGACCTGCGATCCGATCGCCGGTCTGGTGCAGGTTCCCTGCATCGAACGCAATGCGCTGGGTGCGGTAAAGGCGGTCACGGCCGCATCGCTCGCAGTGAAGGGCGACGGCCAGCATTTCGTCCCGCTCGACGCCTGCATCGAGACCATGCGCCAGACCGGCTACGACATGAGTGAGAAATATAAGGAAACCTCGACCGGAGGTCTGGCCGTCAACGTCGTCGAATGCTGAGTTTGCGGACGGCTGATGTTAAAGCGCGTCGCGATCTTTCAGATTTCGCGCTTTAGCTCTTTGCCTCATGTCGTTATCGCAAAACCGCTGCACAGTTTTGCGAGACATGCTTTAGCCGCTTGACGCTGCCGGTCAAAAGGATTTCAACGGCAGCATGGCACTAAATCTCATCAAGCTCTGCGTCGGCTGCGACTCGATCGAAGACCTGCGTGAATGGGTGGCCGAGCGCTCGTTGCGCGCCATGGCTGCCGGACTGGAACCACACTCAGTCCACACGACCCGCATGGTGCCGAAGCGCGTGGAAGAACTGATCGACGGTGGTTCGCTCTATTGGGTGATCAAGGGTCAGGTCCAGGCTCGCCAGAAGATCCTCGACATCCAGACGTTTACCGATGGAGAAGGGATCGGCCGCTGCCATCTGATACTCGGTCCGGAGGTGATCGAAACCTCGGTTCAGCCGAAGCGGGCCTTCCAGGGCTGGCGCTACTATCCGACCGAAGATGTGCCGCGCGATCTCGACAGCCTCGGCGTCGGCATTGCAGAACTGCCCGCGGATCTTCGCCGTGAGCTTTCGGAACTCGGCCTACTCTAAAATACTTCAGCGCAGGCGCAGCACGACCGGCGAATGGCCGTCAGGCGAAGTGATGTGCAGATGGATATACGCCTCAGGCTGCGAATAGCGCCAGGCGCGCGCACCATGGCACAGCAACAGGTTGATCAGATCACGGGTTTTCGGCGACTTCGCCCTCGGGCGCTGCAGGCCGATTTCGGCAAGCCGGAGCGCTGCTTCGTGCAGCGGATGCAGGCCGGAGCGCCCCTTGTTAACCGCCMGGCGCCCCGCAGGCGCATTTGGAACATTCTCGTTGATCGACATCATCTTCCTCGTACGCAATACAAATCGAACTAGAATCGACTGCCGGCAGCGCGAACACCGCAGCCGGCAGGCAGGTACGCCGCCAAATCAGTCATAGGCAGCGCTGGATATCTCATTGGGCAGCCGCCCAGCACTTCACACCGGCCTTCTTGAGAGCCTTGCAGGCATTGACTGCATCACGCTGGCCATCGAAACCGCCAAAGCGGGCGCGATAGATCTGATCGCCGTCATTGGCATAGGCAACAGCGAAGGGCTTGGCGGAGTTCAGTGCCCTGCCGCCCTTGGCCTTGGCGTTTGCCAGAAGGTCCATCGCCAATTCACGGCTTGACGAGACGCCAATCTGGACAACCCATCCCGACGGCTGCGGCACTTCCTTCGCGGCAACCTCCTTGGCCGGCGTCGCCTTGGTGGAAGCAGTCGTCAGATCGTCGACGGAAGTATCGCCCTGTTCCGGCGGGATGTAGGCGGGAGCCGGTGTCGGCACGGCGACCGATGCCTGTTCCTGCTGCTTGACCGTGGCCGTCTTGATCGCGACCGTCTTGACCTTGGTCGGGGACGGCATCGGTTGCGTCAGCAATGGATTATCGGTCTTAGGTGCTGCGGTTTCCGCATAGGCAACCTCGGTGCTTGCCTGCTGATAGCGGCTGTCCGGAAGCGGTCCCTTATGCGGCAGGCCGAGGTCGGCTGCGGCCGCCGTCACCGGCACCTGATCTGCGGTAATCGTCTTCTTCTGCGCCACCTGGGCAACCTTGGCCGGGGAAACCGGAGCAGGCGTCTCAATCATCTCGGGTACCGGCTTCGACTGGGCGACAAGCGCGCCGCTCATGGAAGCCTTCGGCATGTAGGTGGCGAGCAGCTTGCGCATCTGCGAGTCGCGGGCAGGAGTGGATGCACCGCCGAGAACCACGCCGACGATCGACTTGCCGTCGACCTGCAGCGAACTGACCAGATTGAAGCCGGCAGCGCGGGTGTAACCGGTCTTGATGCCATCGACGCCGCGGACGGAGCCGACGAGGCGGTTATGGCTGCGGATCACGCGATTGCCGAACTTGAAGGCGCGCGCAGAGAAATAGCCGTAATATTGGGGGAAATGCTGGCGAAGGGCGATGCCCAGGCGGGCCTGGTCGCGCGCCGTCGTCATCTGCGCGGTATTCGGAAGGCCGTTGGCGTTGCGATACGTCGTGCGCGTCATGCCGAGCGCATGGGCCTTGGCCGTCATCATCTGGCCGAAACGGTCTTCCGTGCCGCCGAGCATTTCGCCGAGCGCGGTCGCGGCGTCATTGGCAGACAACGTCACAAGGCCGAGGATACCCTGCTCAACGGTAATCGTACTGCCGGCGCGCACGCCAAGCTTGGTCGGCGCCTGGGCTGCGGCGTGAGCGGAGAAGGGGACAGGCGTGTCGAGGCGGATGCGGCCCTGCTCAAGGGCCTCGAAGGTCATGTAGAGCGTCATCATCTTCGTGAGCGATGCCGGGTACTGAAGACGGTCGGCATTCTCGCTGTAGAGAACATTTCCCGTCCGGGCGTCGACGACGATACCGGCATATTTAGGATTTGCAGCTTCCGCTTCGGCATTGACCGAGTCGACCGCGACGATCGCGATAGCCATCGAAAGGATCGTCAGCACCTTTGCGAGGAAACCGGCAGACCGCGGCGATGATACGGAGGAGATTGACCTTGACACTATTCCACTCTTCGCTTGCATTTCTGATGTTTGGCGGGCCACGCACCCCCTGCTGCGCAACCGGCCGTCTTCGAAGACTACCGGTTCAGCGTTACCAATCCGTTTATGATGAATCGTTTCTTCAGACATTGGAGGGGATTTTAGTGAGCTGTTGCAGTCCGGCTCACCAGACGAGCCTCGACAAAACTCCTGATCGCGGCATCAATGTGGTCCCAGTCAGCCAAATGACGGCTCGAGAACCGGTAAAGCACACTTAAATCCTTGCCGACCTTGATATCGCGCTGGCAATCTCCGCTGGTCGCCGTTTCCGCAGACGAGGGCAGGACGCAGCGAACGACATAATCGGCGGCGCCTTCGCGCGGCGCAGCCAACAGCACTTCGCCGTTGTAACCGGCATCGGCACGCAGGCGGTGCAGTGTCAGGCCATGCGCAAAGGCTTCCGGCGCGCCGTCCATTAGATGCGAATAGATCGGCTCCAGCCGGCCCGACATGTCCCGCGACATCGTTCCTTGGGTGATCTGCAGGAAAATCAGGCCCGAGGATTGGACGACATCATCGAAACGCTGGCGCGTTTCCTTGCTGTAGCCCTGCATTTCCGGCCAGGTAAGGTAGAGATCAGCCCGTTCGGCCGCGCCGTCATGACGTTCACTGGGGAAGCGAATCGTATTGGCGGGCAGGCCGATCGTATCGCGGCCGATTGTCAGGGTAATGCCTGTGGTGCCTTCCGTATTGCCGGCAAGAGAGATGTGACGGCCGAACCAGCGGCCGGCAACGCTGATGGCAACCGTCAGCAGCGCCAGAACCGCAATCGTCGCGGTGACACGGACCAGGAAGCGGGTCGAAAGAAGGGGTTGCTCACCAGGATGGCCCGCGGCGGAATGGCTCATCATCGTCCTCGGATATCGGGCCGCCGCAGGAAGGACGCGAGTCGTCGGGTGCCGGTTGTGAATCTCTCCATGATGATGAGATGACGGGGTTAACGAGGCGTTAACCCTATCGAGCAGAACAGYCACAAAAGAAGCGAGCCGTTCCCGGGACAGCGGGAACGGCTCTGGGCGCCGGTCGGGACGGGGATGCGGGGACTGACCGGGGCCGGTATGCCTGTTACTTCACGCTGCCGACCGCGACGGCGCGGCCATCCTGCAGCTTCGTCCAGCGGGCCGGATCGTCGGCGGACTGGCGCTTCAGGTAGGTGTATTCGGTATCCGACCACAGCAGCACCTTGTTGCGCATGTTGTCGAGAACAAAGTCGCCGTGATCGGTGCGAACCGTAAGCACCGCATGGCCTTCGCCATTTGGCTGCAGCACGACAGTCATCAGCGTGTCTGATGGAGAGAAGCCGGCATCGATCAGCATCTTGCGCTTCAGCAACGCGAAATCCTCACAGTCGCCGACGGTGCGCGGATAGGCCCAGCGCTCTTCGACACCGTAGATCTCTTTGTCCGTCATCGGCTGGATGGTGGAGTTGACCGTGTAGTTGACCTTGAGAATCTCCTTCCAGCGATCCTCGGTCAGGATTGCCGGGCCGGCATCGCCGCCGGCATAGGCGCATTCGCTCGGATTGGCCTGACAGAATTCATAGTGCCCGATCGGCGGGCTCGCATTGCCTGCAAGTGTCATGCTGGCGGGTGATGCCTGTCCTGCGCCCGCCATTGCCACTGTCATGCCAACGGCCAGAAGGCCGCGTTTCAGTAGATTTCGAATTGACATTATCGTCTCCCCGTTATGAGGATGACAATGACACGGACGTTTTTATCTCACGCAAAATTACGCAATAGAATTAAAGGCTTACTTGAATCAAATGCGCGTCGAACTTGATTCAAATTCAGCTCGAATACGCCTAAAATTAAAGACGCATTCGTCTCGAATTCGATTAAAATTGAAGGATTGGGAAAAACGCTTTCGAACCGAAAATGGCCGGAAACCGGACAGGGTGTTAACGATTTTCGACATGCTGGGTAAATTTCTGCGACGAGTTGCACCGAAAACTGCGGCTGGCGGCAATCCTGTTGAAGCGCACAAACAGGCGTCATGGCCGCCCTAAAACGCGATTCCGCCTCATTTCCCAATCTTCAACCGAAAAAATAATTTCGTCAGAGATCGCGAAATCTGTTCGTCGCAGCGACGATCGCGGCGGCAATATCGGCATTTGCAGTGGAATGGGCCGCTTTCGGCAGCACGATGAGCTCGGCGCCGGGCCATGCGCGGGCAAGTTCCCAGGCGGTGACAAGCGGTGCTTCTATATCGAAACGTCCGTGGATGAGGAGCCCGGGAATGCCCGCGAGGCGACCGGCATTTTCCAGGAGTGTGCCGTCTTCCAACCACGCACCCTCACGGAAATAGTGGGTGATGATGCGGGCGCGCGTCAGAAGATAGCGCGGATCGGACCAGCGCCGGGGCAGGCCGGCGGGATCGGCAAGCAGAATCGTCGCCGCTTCCCATTCGTGCCAGTCGCGCGCCGCCTTCAGCCGCACCTGCTCTTCGGAAGCGTTGAGCAGTCTGTGATAGGCGCTCACCCGGTCGATGCTGCGGAGTGCCGGCGGCAGCGCCTCACCGAACCGGTGCCATTCCTCCGGAAAGAGCGGCGCCATGCCGCGATAAAGCCAGTCGATCTCGGAACGCCGTGTCGTGGTGACGCCTGCAATGACGATGCCACCGACATGGTCGGGATGGGATTGCGCATAGGCGAGCGCCAGCGTCGAGCCCCAGGAATTTCCGAAGATGATCCACCGGTCTACGCCGAAGAGGCTGCGCAGCCTCTCGATATCCCCGATGAGGTGGGCGGTCGTATTGCGGGAGAGGTCGGTTGCTGCGTCAGCGGCATTCGGCAGGCTGCGCCCGCAATTGCGCTGATCGAAGAGGATGATGCGGTAGGCGGACGGATCGAAATAGCGCCGTGCAGCGGTGGAGCAGCCGGAACCCGGTCCGCCATGCAGGACGAGTGCTGTCTTGCCCGCCGGATTGCCGCAGGCCTCCCAATAGACGAGGTTGCCGTCGCCCGTGTCGAGCAAGCCGTGTTCATAAGGTTCGATTTCGGGAAACAGGATTGACATGACCGCGCCACTCGTTGAGGCGCGCTGTATCCTTCAATTCTGTGACGGATAGATGACGAAGCTGCATAGGCCCGAAAACCGGACGCAAAGACGCAAACCACCGATCACTTTTGCTGGAAGTGCTTCTTGCTTTGCGCAATTCCGGACGCAAAACCGCTGATCACTTTTGCTGGAATTGCTTTAGAGAAATTCGCGCAGTGTTTCGCGCGACTGGACCGAAAGGAACTCGATCGCAACACCTTCCGAGAAGTGGCGAACGACGCGGCCGCGCATGTTGCCCAGACGAGCAGGCGTGCCGAGCGGCGGGCGCACTTCGCAATCGACGGCAGCGCCCGAAAGTGAAAGGTCCATGATACGGCAGGTATAGCGCGTGCCGTCATCGAGGGTGAGATCGGTCTTGGTTTCGCGCGGGGTCAGACGATCATGACGGCGATCTTCCGGCAGGCCGAGCTCGTGTTTGTTGGCGAGCCAGGTGAGCTGAGCCGCGAGCTTCTCGCGCTTACGCTCGGTGGCGTTGATCGACATGGTGAAACCACGCATATCGACCGTCTGCACATGGCCTTCGACGCGGCCGAGATGATCGATATAGGCAACGACACGCTCATTGGCCCGCGGGCGACCGGCACAGGTGACATACATGTCGCCGGGCGACATATCGATCACCGTGCACTCGAATTCTTCGTAATTCGCAAGCATCAGGCGGCCCTGCATATTGATGGGGACGCGCTGGAACACTCCCTGTTCAGGGCGCGGCGCAGGTCTGTGCGTCTGAGCGGACTGGAACGAGTGCATCAAAGGGCTTCTTCATGAAATTGCTAGGCCCAATCCTTACCCCCAATCCATTAACAGAAGGTTGTAGGAACTAGCTGTCATATAACCCTAAAGTACTATGGGCGGCGACCCAAAATGGGGCAGTCACCGGGCGGTTGCCCCGTGCAGGAAATGCGACATGGCGCGCAGCATGGCCCGGCCGAAAGTGGGTTGTTTTTCGGTCGTGACTTCGACGGGGCGACGGGGCTCCATTTGTACCGCGCGGCCAAACTTGCCGTGCAGCAGGCGGCTGCGGTCGAGGGCGAGAAGCTCCAGCGGCACGATTTCCAGCCAGCTTGCAACAACGGCAGGTGCGATGGCGCCGAGCAGCCGGTCGCAGCCGCCTTGCGGCGAACGCAGCGGCATCATGATGATCTCGAAGGCAGCATGGTGGCCGGCGGTGCTGTAGCCCGTTGCGTTGAAAAGCGTCGGGATGGCGTGATCCATGACGCCTTTGGCCGTCCTTTCGATATCCTCGTGCTGGCCGTTGGCCCAGAGGGCGGAGAAACGCTCGCAGCGAAGATCGCGGCCGAAAAGATCGCAGATCTTGGTGCCGGCCAGGCGGAAACGAATATGCCGGTCCGCTTCTGTCTCCAAAATGAAGAGCCTCGACAGGAGGTGAGGGATCGCGCCGGGCTCGATCTGCGATTTCAGCGGAGCATCCTCTCCAACACGCAGAGCATTCCAGTAGTCGAAGATGTCGATCGTGGTTTGAAGGCGCATGACGCTGTCTCATTTCGGTTCATTGGCGGGCGATTTTCGCCCCTTCACCTTCTACCTTGCGGATTTCATGCCAAATCCGGGGAGTTAAGGTTAAGGAAGGGTTTCGCTTGAGCGCGGAGCCCCGTCATGAGACCGTCTCTCCATCACTTCGAACAGTGAAGTTCTGCACAAGACTGCCAGGGCAGGGGTCATCCATAGAGCGTCGTTCGCCCATGCGGGCGAACAAAGGACGCTCTACTCTTTGAGTACGCATCAGGCTTTCCGAAAATCGATTTCGATTTTCGGGCCGATGGTTGGGAATGCTCAGGCAAGCCGTCCGGCCATACCGGACGGCTTTTTTTTTGAAGCCGGCTCCTGTATGGCTGAGACCTCAAAACGAGGCGACAAAAGCATGAATGAACAGACGTCCGGGCCCGACCAGGCATTCCAGCCTTCACAGCCCGAACCGCCGGCCCGCCCGCCGCGTCAGCCGGTTTTCAATCTTCCGCCGGCATTGCTCGCTACGCTGCTGCTTCTGATCCTGATCTATGCCGTGCAATCACTTCTGCCGGTCGATTGGTTCAACTGGTTTCTGTTCAGCTTCGGCTTCATTCCGCTGCGTTRTGCCGTTTCACTCGCAGAGCAGGGGCCGCAGCTCTATTGGACGCCCGTCACCTATTCGCTGCTGCATGGAAGCGTCGAGCATATCGTCTTCAACGGGCTATGGCTGATGGCCTTCGGCGCGCCGGTCGTGCGCCGCATCGGCACGGCCCGATACATCATCTTCTGGATTCTTTCTTCTGTCGCCTCGGCTGCGCTGCACACGGCGCTGAACTGGGGCAGCGAAGCGCTGCTTATCGGCGCATCCGGCGTTGTCTCCGGTCTGATGGGCGCTGCCTGCCGCTTTGCCTTCCCCTCCGGGCGGCAGATGTTCGGCCCGGCGCATCTCAATCCGCGCCTGTCTATAGTGCAGGCGGTTCGGAGCCGCACCGTGGTCATGTTCATGCTTTTCTGGCTGGTCGGCAACGCGCTGATCGCCGTCGGCATTCCGCTTGTCGGCGACGGCAGCCAGGAAATCGCCTGGGATGCGCATATCGGCGGTTTCGTCTTCGGCTTTTTCCTCTTTGCTCTGTTCGACCGAAA
Organism: Rhizobium sp. P1_E6; assembly: GCF_056405875.1. Classification (NCBI taxonomy): domain Bacteria; kingdom Pseudomonadati; phylum Pseudomonadota; class Alphaproteobacteria; order Hyphomicrobiales; family Rhizobiaceae; genus Rhizobium; species Rhizobium sp. P1_E6. Next base: position 118,229 of record NZ_JBFUBG010000002.1, read on the forward strand.
ACTGCCGCAGGAACCCGTGCCGACTCCTGACGACGAGTTGCAATCCTGAGCCAAGCAGTGCACCATTGACCAATCCGCGATGGGAGGAGAGACCACCGCGGAGCCTGTGTTCCCGACAAGTGTTTCACTTTCGCCATAGGAGGTCCAAATGGCCAGTTCCGTCAAAGCAATACTCGATCTGARGGGTCGGGACGTCGTCACAACCGGGCCGAATACCACGGTTTCGGAAGCGGCTCAGAKTCTCAGCAAGAAGAAGATCGGCGCGATCGTCGTCGTCGGCATGGAGAACAAGATTTCCGGCATGTTCACCGAGCGCGATCTCGTGCATGTCATCGCAAAGGCCGGCAAGGACGGGCTCGACCAGACGCTTTCTTCCGTCATGACCTCGAAGGTCTTCCGCTGCAACGAGCAGACCTCGGTTAACGAGCTCATGGAGTTGATGACCAGCAAGCGCTTCCGCCATATTCCGGTCGAGGCTAACGGCAAGCTCGCCGGCATCATCTCGATCGGTGACGTAGTGAAGTCGCGCATCGCTGAGGTCGAGCGCGAGGCCGAAGAGATCAAGGCCTATATTGCAAGCTAGGCTCTTTTTTCGAGCAATTCCCGACGCAAAACCGCGGCACACTTTTGCTGGAATTTCTTCGGATAACGCTCTGCATCAGGGGTGCCTGGCGTAGAGTTCCTGCATCCGCTGCAACTCGGGTAGCCTTACCCGGGCTTCCTCATAGCCACGTTCGATGGCTTCCCCTGCACGATGGAACTCCGACAGACCGATGTCCGACAGGCGCGGCTGTAGCGAAATGTCAGGCGGATCGCCGGCAAGGCGGGCGCGGGCGATGCGATCCTGAATGATGTTGAAAGCCTGCACCATGACGCCGGTCATGCCCATCCTTGCGGCGTAGGGCGCATTCCTCTGCTGCTGCACTTCGGCAGGCGAGAGGCTGGCATTGTGGCGGACGACGGCGGAGCGGCCGTAGAGATCGTAGTTGAGGTTGACGGCGACGACGAGCGGCTGCTCGTAGCTGCGGCAGACGGAAACCGGCACGGGATTGACGAGCGCGCCATCGACCAATGTGCGGTTATTGCTGCGCACCGGCTCGAAAATGCCGGGCAGGGCATAGGAGGCGCGGATCGCCGTGATCAGCGAGCCATTGGCGATCCAGACTTCGTGGCCGGTATTGACCTCGGCTGCGACTGCGACAAAGGGCCGGTCGAGATCCTCGATCGTCAGGCCTTCCAGATGCTCCTGCATGCGCTTGGTCAGCCGCATGCCGCCGAAGAGGCCGGAGCCGCCGATCGTCAGATCGAGCAGGCTTGCAATGCGGCGCATGGTGAGCGAACGAGCGAAGTTCTCCAGTTCGTCTAGCTTCCCGGCGAGATAGCAGCCGCCGACGAGCGCGCCGATCGATGTGCCGGCGATCATGCCGATCTCGATGCCGGCCTCGTCGAGCGCACGGAGCACGCCGATATGCGCCCAGCCACGGGCGGCACCGCCGCCAAGCGCCAAAGCGAGCTTTGCTTTCTTTTCGGATAAGGATTGAACTGGGGGAATTGTCGTATCCTGAAGCGCTACCGTGCCGGAACTTCCGCCCTCGGCGCTTTGACGATGCATATTCCAGCCCAGCATGGCGTCCCTCCCTCCAGGCAGAACACTCGGGTTTCTATTAGCCGCCCCGAACCCTTTCCAAATTGTATATAGAGGCGACTTGCGTCGCAATAAGGGGCAGGTGGCCGGGATCTAGCCTATTTTGCGTAAACATCCTTCGGATCGAAATGCAGATCGTCATCGACGATGGTCAGAACAGGCTTTCCATCTTCCAGGGTGACGGTGCGGTAGAAGCAGGAGCGGCGGCCGGTATGGCAAGTGGCGTCGTGGCCGGCGACCTCGACCTTCAGCCAGATGGCGTCCTGATCGCAGTCTGTGCGGATTTCCCTGACGGTCTGGAGATTGCCCGAGGTCTCGCCCTTCTTCCAGAGTTTGCCGCGCGAGCGGCTGAAATAGTGGGCGAAGCCGGTCTGGATGGTCAGCGCCAGGGCCTGCGCATTCATATGAGCGACCATCAGGAGTTCGCCGTCACCGGCATCGGTGACGATGGCCGTGATCAGGCCGCGATCGTCGAAGCGTGGCGTGAAATCGCCAGCATCCTCCAGCTCGGATTTGTCTTCCGACGGCTGATTGAAAATCAGTTCACTCATCGCGGCCCTCCTGAGGGAGCCGGTATCAGCGGCCCCGCACCATTGTCATGAATCGAACCTGATCGGCCGGTTCAGTCTTGAACGTTCCTGTAAAGGTTGTCGTCAATGTGGTCGAGCCCTGCTTCTGAACGCCGCGCATGGCCATGCACATATGTTCGGCCTCGATCATGACGGCGACACCGCGCGGACGCAGCGTTTCGTCGATGGCCTTGGCGATCTGTGAGGTCATCGTTTCCTGCGTCTGCAGGCGGCGACCATAGATTTCAACGACACGGGCAATCTTGGAGAGGCCCAGAACCCGTCCGTCCGGCATATAGGCGACATGCGCCTTGCCGATGATCGGCACCATGTGGTGTTCGCAGTGAGAGAAGAAGGGAATGTCCTTCACCAGCACCATGTCGTCATAACCTGCGACCTCCTCGAAGGTACGGCCGAGCACGTCTTCCGGGCTCATCTCGTAACCCGCGAAGAGCTCGCGATAGGACTTGGCGACGCGGGCAGGCGTATCCAGCAGGCCCTCACGTGCCGGATCGTCACCAGCCCAGCGCAACAGGACACGAACGGCGTCCTCGGCCTCCTGCTGGGAGGGGCGATCGGATTCACGGGTGGTATGCGGAAAATTCTTGACGATGGCGTCCATATTCAATGGTCTCCTGGTCCGCAACGCGGACCGCAATCGGACTAGCCACTGGTATCCCAAGCGGGAATTCTTGCACCTTTGGCAGGCTCCGGGGCTTTCCAGGCTCGCTTTCTCGAACCCTTCCGGCACGGTTTCCCAATCAAACTCATTCGAGGCCATTGCATTTCGATGGCCCTCGAACGACATACATATAGTAAGACGACCCGGCTATGTAAGTACGTTGTCGTTTGACTGTGTGTTTTTTGTTTACACGACAATCACATAGGAATTAGCGTCGATTTTAGGCGTTTTTGGAGCCAAATCCGTCATGGACGACATCTATAACAGCAAAATCCTCGAATTTGCCGGCAATATTTCCCTGACCGGTATGCTTGACGATGCGGATGCGAGCGCCCAGGCGCATTCCAGGCTCTGCGGTTCGAAAGTGCGCATCTGGCTGAAAATGGACGGCGATACGATCAGCGCCTTTTCGCATGACGTCAAGGCCTGCGCGCTCGGCCAGGCTTCCTCCTCGATCATGGCCCGTCACGTCATCGGCGCGACATCAGGCGAAGTACGCAAGGCGCGCGAGGACATGCTCGCCATGCTGAAGGCGGATGGCGAGGGGCCGGATGGACGATTTGCCGACATGCGCTATCTTCTCCCCGTGAGAGAATACAAAGCGCGCCACGCCTCCACCATGCTGACCTTCGATGCCGTCGTCGACGCGATCGGCCAGGTCGAGGCCAAGCGTGCTGAAGTCGTCGAGGCCTAAGTTATGTGCGAATTCTGCCTGCTGCGCGAGGAGGAAGACGAGGGCGGTGCGGCTGCGCCGCAGCCTCGCGCTCAGCCGCAGCAGAAATTTTCGCGCAATTACCGGGGGCCGTTCCGCAAGACGCCGGACCGACTTTTCGGCATGGGGCTGATCCGGCTCTATCAGCTGACACTCTCCGGCTTCGTCGGCAATGCCTGCCGGCACATTCCGACCTGTTCCGAATATGGTTATGAGGCCGTCGCCCGCCACGGGCTTTGGGCCGGCGGGTGGATGACGCTTTTCCGCGTCGGCCGATGCGGTCCGGGCGGCACGAGCGGACTCGACCTCGTGCCTGACAACCTCGAATCCCGTTTCCGCTGGTTTACGCCCTGGCGCTACTTCGTGCTTGGGCGAAAGGAGGCATAAGGTGTGTACCTTCATCGCACTGCTGCATAGCATCGTCCTGACCTCCGAGCGGCGTGTGATCATGGAGGATCTGCGAAAGCTTGCTGAAGAGCTGGGTTATCGTGAACCGCGCACGCTGGTTTCCACCGGCAACCTCGTCTTCGAGGCGGACGGGATGCGGCCGCATGAAGTCGAAGAGCAGCTGGAAGAGGCCTTTGAAGAAAAGTTCGGCAAGCATGTCGATATCATCGTGCGCAGCGACTGCACCTGGATGGCGCTCTGCAGCGCCAATCCCTTCAAGGACGGCATAGGCGATCAGGTGATCGTGCGCGTCAGCCGGTTGCCGATCGATCCGGAAAAGGTGGAGGCACTGAAGCCGCTCCTTTCGGATGGGCAGCGAATGAAGCTGGTTGGCTGCGATCTCTGGATCGATTTTCACGGTAAGCCGAGCGAGTCGAAACTGCTCTCGGCGCTTACGACCAAACGCATGGGCGTGGGAACGATGCGCAATTGGAACACCGTGCGCGGCCTCTTCGAAATGGTCGCCTAAGCAGGCTTTTCCTTTACTACCACCGTAAATATCATTATCAGGCGGCAGCGCATCCGCGGCCGGATGACGCTTCCGTTTCAACCACCCGCATTCGTTGGCGGGACTGGACAAGGAGAATTTAAATGTCCCAATCTATTTCCCTGACATTTCCCGATGGTTCGGTGCGCAGTTTCCCGGCTGGCGCAACCGGCAAGGATGTCGCCGAATCCATTTCCAAGTCGCTTGCCAAGAGCGCCGTCGCCATTGCGATCGACGGTACCGTGCAAGACCTTTCCGACACTGTCACCGACGGCAAGATCGAGATCGTCACGCGCAAGGACCCGCGCGCGCTGGAGCTTATCCGGCATGACGCCGCGCACGTGATGGCAGAAGCCGTGCAGGAACTGTGGCCCGGCACCCAGGTGACCATCGGTCCCGTGATCGAGAACGGTTTCTACTACGACTTCGCCAAGAACGAGCCCTTCACGCCCGACGATCTGCCGAAGATCGAAAAGAAGATGAAGGAGATCATTGCCCGCAATGCGCCCTTCACAAAGCAGATCTGGTCGCGCGAAAAGGCCAAGGAAGTGTTTGCCGCCAAGGGCGAACAGTACAAGGTCGAGCTCGTCGACGCGATCCCTGAAGGACAGGATCTGAAGATCTACAATCAGGGCGAATGGTTCGACCTTTGCCGCGGCCCGCACATGGCCTCCACCGGCCAGATCGGCAGCGCCTTCAAGCTGATGAAGGTTGCCGGCGCCTATTGGCGCGGCGACAGCAACAACGCCATGCTGTCGCGCATCTACGGCACGGCATGGGCCGACCAGGCCGATCTCGACAACTATCTGCACATGCTGGCGGAAGCCGAAAAGCGCGACCACCGCAAGCTCGGCCGTGAAATGGACCTGTTCCATTTCCAGGAAGAAGGCCCGGGCGTCGTTTTCTGGCATGGCAAGGGCTGGCGCATCTTCCAGTCGCTCGTCTCCTACATGCGGCGCCGGCTGGCCGTCGATTATGAAGAAGTCAATGCACCTCAGGTGCTCGACACCTCGCTCTGGGAAACCTCGGGGCACTGGGGCTGGTACCAGGAGAACATGTTTGCCGTGAAATCAGCGCATGCGATGACGCATCCGGAAGACAAGGAAGCGGACAACCGCGTCTTTGCGCTGAAGCCGATGAACTGCCCTGGTCACGTGCAGATCTTCAAGCATGGCTTGAAGTCCTATCGCGAACTGCCGATCCGCTTCGCCGAATTCGGCCTGGTGCATCGCTACGAGCCTTCGGGCGCGCTGCACGGGCTGATGCGTGTGCGCGGCTTCACGCAGGACGACGCGCACATCTTCTGCACCGACGAGCAGATGGCGGCCGAATGCCTGAAGATCAACGACCTGATCCTGTCGGTCTATGAAGACTTCGGCTTCAAGGAAATCGTCGTCAAGCTCTCCACCCGTCCGGACAAGCGTGTCGGCTCCGATGCGCTCTGGGATCGTGCGGAAGCCGTCATGACCGATGTGCTGAATACGATCGAGGCTCAATCCGAAGGACGCATCAAGACCGGCATCCTGCCGGGCGAGGGCGCCTTCTACGGGCCGAAGTTCGAATATACGCTGAAGGACGCGATCGGCCGCGAATGGCAGTGCGGCACGACGCAGGTGGACTTCAACCTGCCGGAACGTTTCGGCGCCTTCTACATCGACAGCAATTCGGAGAAGACGCAGCCGGTCATGATCCATCGCGCCATCTGCGGCTCGATGGAGCGCTTCCTCGGCATCCTGATCGAGAACTTCGCCGGCCATCTGCCGCTGTGGGTCTCGCCGCTGCAGGTCGTCGTTGCGACGATCACCTCGGAGGCCGATGGCTACGGCCAGGAAGTGGCTGACGCGCTGCGCGACGCCGGGCTGCATGTCCAGACCGACTTCCGTAACGAGAAGATCAATTACAAGATCCGCGAACATTCCGTTACGAAAGTTCCCGTCATCATCGTCTGCGGCAAGAAGGAAGCGGAAGAGCGCACGGTCAATATCCGCCGCCTCGGCAGCCAGGAACAGACGTCGATGTCGCTGGATTCGGCGATCGAAAGCCTTGCCCTGGAGGCGACTGCGCCCGATATCCGTCGTAAGATCGAGGCAAAGAAGGCTAAAGCCGCCTGAAATTGCCTATTGGATGATGGCAGCGCCCGGCATTGATCTGCTCGGCGCTGTCAGAAATCTGACATGCAACAGTAATATAGCCGCCATAAAACAGGGGACGGGTTCATCCCGCCAGGCATTCCAGTGCGCTTCAAAGAGCTTTCCTACGCGAACGAAAGAGATCCGCGTTTCAAGCGCTGGCTCATCCGCTCCATCGAGGGGCTTTCGGGCCGCGATCGCTATGTGCGGCTCTATGACATGTGGCGCAGCGATATCGTCGGCAAGAGCGAGCGCGTCTTCGGCAAGATGCTCGATCTCATCGATGTCGAGATCAATGTGAAGGGCAGCTGGCCGCTCGCGCCGGTACCGGACGAGCCGATCGTCATCGTCGCCAACCATCCCTTCGGCATCGGCGACGGAATTGCGGTGCTGGCGCTTGCTGAACAGCTCGGACGTCCGTTCCGGGTGCTGATCCACAACGATCTCCTGAAGGTGCCGGAAATGGCGCCCTATTCGCTGCCGATCTCCTTCGAGGAGACCAAGGAAGCGATGGCGATGAACATGAAGAGCCGTCACGAGGCGGTTCGCCTGCTGAAGGAAGGCACGACGATCGTGATTTTCCCGGCCGGCGGCGTGGCCACCGCCAAGAAGGGCTTCGGCCGCGCCGAGGACCTGCCGTGGAAGATGTTCCCGGCCAAGCTCATCCAGGCGACCCGCGCCAGCGTATTGCCGATCTATTTCGAGGGCCAGAATGGCCGGCTCTTCCATCTCGCCAGCAGGGTTTCGATGACGCTGCGCCTGTCGCTGCTCATCCGCGAGTTCCGCCGTCTTTCAGGCAGCACGATCACCGCACATGTGGGCAGGGTACTGTCCTTCGAAGAATTGAGCAGCGGCAGCGACCGCAAGGATTTGCTCGCCCGTCTCTTTGACGCTGTCTTCTCTATGGCGCCGAAGAAGAAGGCCTTCCTCAAGCGCGCAAGCTGAAAACTCAAAACTCCTGATATCCGGGATACGGCGTCAGTCGAGGCTGGCGCCGCCGTCGCTTTGAAGATCTTCATAGGACGGCAAGGGCGGCTGCGGCGGGATCTCACCGCCCGGCTGGGGCACGCCCTTCGGCCCGGCCGCGGTCTGTCCAGGCGGCACGGCCGTTGCAGCCGGGGCAATCGGCTGCTGGGCCTGCTGGTCCTTCATGAGCACTTCGACATCGGTATTGACGCCGGCAGCGACGGTGAAGTCGCGCTGGTAGATCTTGTCCTTGTTGCGGGCAACGGCGGTGTATTCACCTTCAGACAGGACCATGGCCGGGAAGGCGCTCACACTTTCACCGACACTGTCGCCGGCCGCCGTCAGGATCGACCATGCGGTATCGGCGATCGCTTCGCCGCCGGTATCCGAGACCAGCTTGAAATTGATCTGCGCTGCCCTGTGCTGGATCGTTGCTTCGGTCAGTTTGCCAGCTTCCACCTGGATGTCGGCGCGGATCGTGGCGTTGACACTGCCATACTCGGAAACGACGTGATAGGTGCCGGCATTAAGGCGCACGACCGTATTCGGCGGCACATCGGCCATCACGAGGCCGCGCTCGCCATCGTCGCGGATCTCAGCGGAATAGATCGAGAAGCTCAGCTGGTTGGGACGGATGCGGACATCAGAACCGGAAACGGCATTCAACAGCAGGCCGCCGGCATCGAGTACCATCACCTGTCTATCGACTTCACCTTCATCCGGCACCGTCAGCTTCTTGGTGACGCCGGCGCGGCCGAAAGAGACGTTGACGAAATAGTCGCCGGCAGCGAGCTGGAAAGCAGCGGTGCCGCCCCGGGAGCTGGCGATAAGCGGCAGCTTGCCATCGGTTCCGGCGACCGGGCTGAATACATACCAGGAAAGCCCGTCTTCGACAGGCGCGCCATCAGCCGTGAGTTTGGCCTCCAGAGAGACGTCGCGCAGATGCGCGCCCCCCTGTGCCGTGCCTGGCGCGATAAACGCGTTGAGCTTCGGCATTTTCGGCGTCGATTCGAGCTGCTTGAATTCCTTGAAAGCGTCCTGGGCAGCAGCGCCAAACGGCGTCAGCATCATCAGGGCAATAGCAAGGCCGATCCGTGCAAAAGGCAAAATGCCAAACATCCTGTTCGTGAACCGATTGACTTCTGAAATGGCAGAGTCCACTTCAAGACCAATGCCATGGCAAATTCAAGACCTCTGGCCATCCTCTGCATACAAATGAGAGTTTCTTCCGTATGAAATCCGACATCAAGCTGATCGATTACCTCTCCGTGCGCCGTTCCATCCCTGCGTTCCAGATGTGCGAACCGGGACCGGAAAAGGACGAGATCGAGGAAATCCTGCGCCTTTCATCGCGCGTTCCCGATCACGGCAAGCTCGCGCCCTGGCGCTTCATCGTCTATCGCGGCGAGGAACGCGTGCGGCTGGGCGAAGAGCTGCTGAAGCTCGCGCTCGAAGCAAAACCCGACCTCTCGGAGGAAATGATCCAGGTGGAGCGCACGCGCTTTACCCGTGCACCCGTCGTCGTCGGGATCGTCAGCAAGGCCGGCCCGCATTTCAAGATCCCTGAATGGGAACAGATCATGTCGGCGGGCGCGCTGTGCCTCAACGTCATCCTGGCTGCCAATGCGCATGGCTATGTCGCCAACTGGCTGACGGAATGGTTCGCCTTCGACGAGCGTGCCTATCCGCTGCTCGGCGTCCAGCCGGGCGAGAAGGTCGCCGGCTTCATCCATATCGGCTCCACTACCTTCCCGCCCGTCGAGCGTCCGCGCCCCGAACTGACCGAGACGGTCACGTGGGTCGGCGGGGAAGGCTGATGTTCTATACGACGGATACCAACCGGCACGGTCTGGCGCACGATCCCTTCAAGGCGATCGTCTCACCACGCCCGATCGGCTGGATCGGCAGCAAGGGCAGGGATGGGTCGCTCAATCTCGCACCCTATTCCTTCTTCAACGCGGTTGCCGACACGCCAAAGCTGGTGATGTTTTCGTCGAGCGGACACAAGCATAGCCAGCAAAACGCCAGGGAGACTGGTGTTTTCACCTGCAATTTCGTCAGCCGCAATCTGGCTGACAAAATGAACCTTACCTCCGCTGCCTTGCCCTACGGCACGAGCGAATTCGAATTCGCAGGATTGACGCCGAGGCGGGCCGAGCTGATCGATGCGCCCTGTGTGGCCGAGGCTTTTGCCGTGCTCGAATGCAAGGTGACCGAGATCATCGAGCCGAAGACGCTGTCCGGTGAACCGACCGAGAATGTCTTCGTTTTCGGACAGGTCGTCGGCATCCATATCGATGAGGCTGTTGTCAGCAACGGGCGGCTCGACATGGCGCTGGCGCGGCCGGTCGCACGCATGGGCTATATGGATTATTGCGAGGGCAGCGACGTCTTCGAAATGTTCAGGCCGAAGATCTGACAGTCGCCGCGCGGGTTCGGCCAGACCCTAATAAACATGGTGAACCAATCATAAACTTTTTCCGGCTACCGTCCTCGTATTGAATGAGGCGCGAAGGAATCGCGTTCAGTGCTGGGGCGTGGTCGTGATCATTGAGGCATTTCTTCGTTGGGCCGAAACGGCCAAGGCCGCTGACAGGGCGGCCGCTGCAAGTGCTCTGGGACGCGTCTATCTCAAATCCGAAATGTCGGACGAGCGGCGCGACGCCGCTGAAAAGGCGATGACCTATCTGCTCGACGATCCGTCACCACGTGTGCGTCTTGCACTGGCCGAAGCGATCGCCTGGTCACCACATGCGCCGCGCAATATCATTCTTTTGCTCGCCGAGGACCAGCCGGAAATCGCCTGTCATGCAGTGACCTGCTCGCCGATCCTGACCGATGCCGATCTCGTCGACCTCGCCGCGCGCGGCAGCGGCGCAACGCGGATGCTGATTGCAGCACGCGCCCATGTGACGCGTCCCGTTTCGGCGGCACTCGCCGAAGTCGGCGACGAGGACGAAGTACTCTGCCTGCTCGAAAATGACGGTGCGTCGATTTCCGCCCAGTCCCTGAAACGGATTGCGGAACGGCTCGGTGATATCAGCGACGTCAGAAACCTGCTTCTCGACCGCATCGACCTGCCGGCCGATGCCCGCCAGCTCCTGACCCAGCATGTCAGCAATGCGCTTGTCGGCCTGCCTCTGGCCCAGGCGGCAATCGGCCTGCAAAGGCTGCAACGCATCAGTCGCGAGGCGACGGAAGCGGCGATCGTTTCCATCGCCGGCGATATCGCGCCGATCGAAGTGCCCGACCTCGTCGAGCATCTTCGCCTGAACGAACGGCTGACGCCGTCCTTTCTCATGCATGCCCTCTGCTGCGGCAAGGTGGAATTCTTCGCCTGCGCCATTGTCAATCTGTCGGGCTGCAGCGACCGGCGCGTGCGGGCAATCCTTGCTACCGGACGGATGCATGCCGTGCGCGCGCTTTATGAATCGGCCGGTCTGCCGCGCGACATCAGCATCATTTTCGTGGAAGCGACCTTTCTCTGGCGCGAGGCTTCCCGCAAGACGTCAGGCTCGTTGCTCGGCAGCATTTGCGGACGCCTGCTTCAGAAATTCCATAGCCGGATAGGGCAGCATGACGCCGTCGGCGAGTTGCTCGACATGGTCGAGAAACTGCACGTGGCCGACCAGCGCCGGTCGGCCCGCGTATATGCTTCGCTTGCAGCTGCCTAGTCGGTAAACCGGGCCGCAGCCCAGGAATAGCTCGAAGAGACGAAATGCAACGGCTTCGCCAGGGTGTTTTTCACGTCCTGGCCGGAAGGCAGATTGGCACGCACACGCCCGGCAATCGTATCCACAAAACCACCAACGCCATCCCGTTCTTCGGCTACCTCGGCCACTGCCGGAGCAGCAGGCGCCGGCTTGGCCGGTTCGGCAGCGGCAAGCGCCTTCGGCGCCTCGCAGACAGCAATGACAGTCGGATAGTTGGCATTCGCATAAATCCTCAACCGTTGTTCGGCCTCGGCATCGCAGGCGACGACGGTTTCCCAGCGTTTATCTACCGTGGCGACGTAATTGCACTGGCTGACGGAATCGTCGCAACCGAGGATCGTCATGGCGATGAGGACGGCTTGCATATTCTGCTTCCATGGCTATTGAGCATGTCCCCATCTTCGAAAGCGCAATTCCAACGGAATGAAGGCAGCGACATTAACTTTTCGTCATACCGGCGAAAAATCGCGCCCATTACCGCAAAAGGAGTGAGAATGTCCGTCACCATTGCCCTGGAGCCGCCGCGTCAGGATGGCGTGATCCGCCTTCTCAATCTTTCGGATGCCTATGCGCAGTCACTCTATCCGCCAGAGAGCAACCACCTCGTCGATATTTCGACGCTGGAAAAGCCCTCCGTCAGTTTCCTTGTGGCGCGCAACGACAGCGAGATCGTCGGCTGCTGCGCGCTGGTCGAGGCGGGCGACGGGACGGCCGAGATCAAGCGCATGTTCGTCGATCCGCAGGCCCGCGGCTTGAGGGTCGCGAGCCGGCTCATGGACCGGCTGGAGGAGATCGGCAGGGAGAAGGGTCTTCATGTAATCCGTCTGGAGACCGGCATTTACCAGCCGGAGGCGATCGGCCTTTACAGGAAATATGGATACGGGGATATCGAGCCGTTCGGCTCCTATCTGCCGGATCCGCTCAGCCTTTTCATGGAAAAGCGGTTTATCTGACTTAACCCTCGGCAGCCCGCGGCACGGGCGGCGCGTGCTCGTCGAGAATGATCTGCGGACCCACATCGGCGGTGCGGACTTCGTGTATCCATTCGCGCCAGATTGCGACCAGCAGAGCCATCAGTACCGGACCAATGAAAAGGCCGAGAAAACCCATCGTCTTCACGCCGCCGACGAGGCCGAAGAAGGTGGGCAGGAAAGGCAGCTTGATCGGTCCGCCGACAAGTTTCGGCCGCAGCGTCTTGTCGACGATGAAGAGTTCGACGGTACCCCAGACGAACAGGCCGATGCCGGCGACATGCGAGCCGCTGGCCAGCAGATAGACGGATACCAGCGTGAAGGAGAGCGGGGCGCCGCCGGGGATCAGCGCCATGACGCCGGTCAGCACGCCAAGCGTGACGGGCGAGGGAACGCCGGCGATCCAGTAGGCCACACCGAGTACGATGCCTTCGCCGATCGCGATCAGGGTCATGCCCATGACGGTGGAGCTGATGGTAGCAGGTACGACACGGGAAATACGCTCCCAGCGGTTCGGCAGGATGCGCTCGCCGAGCATGTCGATCTGCTTGGAAAAGGAGAAACCGTCGCGATAGACGAAGAAGAGCGCGATCAGCATGAAGAGCAGCGTCAGGAACAGGTGGAAGGCACCGCCGCCAGCCGCCAGAACCGCACGGTAGATATTGCCGATATTGGCGCCGCTGACAGCCTGGATGAGCTCACCCATGGCGCCGGGGCTGCCGATATATTTCGTCCAGAGCTCGTCGAGGTAGGAACCGGCCAGAGGCAGGGCGACGATCCATTGCGGCGTTTCCGCACCAAAGCGGTTGGCGTGGATCGCCCAGGCAACCCAGGTGCGCACTTCACCGGTCGTATAGGTGCCCGCGAGGCCGATCGGAATGACGAGGAAGGTGACGATGAGGATGATCGCGATCGTTGCGGCAACGGTCGTATTGCCGCCCACACGCGCCAGGAGCTTGCGGTAGAGCGGCCAGCTCGCAAAGCCGATTACGAGAGCGGCCAGCACCGGCACGACGAAGCCATAGAAGAAATAAACGCCGGCTGCGGCGACCAGTATGAGCAACCAGCGGGCTGCTGAAATGGAGGGTATCAGCGGCGTACGCGTCGTCGCCGACGGCCCTAGCCATCGCGGCTCCGTATTGCTTTTCTGACGATCAAACACACCCACGCGCGCCTCTTTTTATTGTTGCCCTATTTTATGGGCTATGAACCGGGCGGTTTCAAGGTCCGCCCGGATAAAGGGTATACAAAGCGTGGTTATCTGGTCGGTAAATCCTTGAGATATTATTGCGGGCGACGGTTGATCTTGAAGGCGTAGAACTGACTCTTCTGGCCGGTCGAGAAATTATTGTCCGAGCCGAGGATCAAAATATCGGTTCCATCCTTCGCCTTGCCGATCGCCATAGCCTCGATATTGTCAGGCGTCAGGCCGATGGCGCGCAGGTCGAGCACCTGGCTCTTGCGGGCTGGCACCACGCGCTGGTCGTTCTTGGCGAGCGAGGCGATACTGGAAACGTCGGTCGCGCCGTCGAGATCCATCATGAAGAGCTTGATGTTGTTGCCGAAGCCCTGCGCATAGCTGCGTTCAACGGCGAGCAGGCGATGATCGTCAAGGGCGACCATTTCCGACATGCCGTTGTCGTTGCCACCGTCGGGTTTAACGGCGGCCTGCGGGATCGGCGAGACCGGATAGACGTATTGAGCCTTCGGCTCGCCCGTTGCGCCGTCATAACGGATGATGCGCGAGAGGCTGCCGGTCGTCAGATTGGGGTTCGGGCCATCCTGATAGAGAGCTGCTTCGACGCCGACGAAAACGTCACCGGACGGAGACACCGCCAGATTTTCGAAAGCGAGGTTGTCGCGGATGCCGGTGGACTTGTCGGCGGTCGGCGCAAAACCGTCAGGCAGCTTGAACTCGCGCACGAAGGCTCCATCAGGAGAAGCGACGCGGACGAAAGGCGAGATGAGCGCCTTCGCATCACCTTCGCTGCCCCAATAGATGCCGTCCTTGCCGAAGCGGATGGATTCCGGATCGACGGTGCGGATGGCGAAAGGCTGGCCGTTCTTGTCCTGCAGGGTGACGTGCTTGGCCACGGTCACGCCCTCCAGGCCTTCAGCACTGACATCGATATCGAGATCGAAGAAGCGGGCGGGGGCCTTTTCGGAGCGGTCATCGCTGATGGCGATGTAGTGGCCGGTAGCAACATCGAAATCGAGGCCGGAAATGYCGCCGAATTCGACGCCGTTTTCCATCTGGCCGGTCGGGATAACGAATTCACCGAGATAGGAAAGAGAGATCGCTGCCGCACAATCGCCGAAGGGGCAGGCGGTCTCGACCGTCGCGCCAATATCGGTCGCGTAAACGGAAGCGGTTCTGGACAGGAGAACGAAAGCGGCAGTCGCGAGAAAACGCTTGGTCATGACAAACATCCGGCAAAAGGTTGAAACAAAACGGCCGGCGCTGCGGAAACCTCGAGGGAGGACAGAGCGCCGGCCGTTCTATTGCGCCGGTAATTTGACGGACTCGTAACGGTTCTTCGTCAGTTCGATGAATTCGCAGTGCCTTAAATATCGAGGTCCTCGGCAAAGGCCGCACGCTCCTGGATGAAGCGGAAACGGGCTTCGGCCTTGGTTCCCATCAGGTCGTCGACGGCATTGCGCGTTCCCTCGAAATCCACCTCGTCGATCAGCACCCGCAGAAGCGTGCGCTTGGACGGATCCATGGTGGTTTCCTTGAGCTGGGCGGGCAGCATTTCGCCGAGACCTTTGAAGCGGCTGATCTCGATCTTGGCCTTGCCCTTGAATTCGGTCTCCATCAGCTCGGCGCGGTGATCGTCGTCGCGGGCATAGGCGGACTTTGCCCCTTGCGTGATCTTGTAGAGCGGCGGCACGGCAAGGAAGAGATGACCGCCGCGGACGAGCTCCGGCATCTCCTGATAGAAGAAGGTGATGAGCAGCGAAGCGATATGCGCACCATCGACGTCGGCATCGGTCATGACGATGACGCGTTCGTAACGCAGATCTTCTTCACGGTATTTCGAGCGGGTGCCGCAGCCGAGCGCCTGGACGAGATCGGAGATTTGCTGGTTGGCGCCGAGCTTTTCGCGGCCGGCGCTGGCAACGTTGAGGATCTTGCCGCGCAGCGGCAGGATCGCCTGGTTGGCGCGGTTGCGCGCCTGCTTGGCCGAGCCACCTGCCGAGTCACCCTCGACCAGGAAAAGTTCAGCACCTACGGCGGTGTTCTGCGAGCAGTCAGCAAGCTTGCCGGGCAGGCGCAGCTTGCGCACGGCCGTCTTGCGGTTGACTTCCTTCTCCTTGCGGCGGCGCAGGCGCTCTTCGGCGCGCTCGATCACCCAGTCGAGAAGCTTCTCGGCCTCGTTCGGATTGTCGGCAAGATAATGGTCGAAGGGGTCGCGCAGCGCATTTTCGACGAGGCGCTGGGCTTCGACGCTCGCCAGTCGATCCTTGGTCTGGCCGACGAATTCCGGCTCGCGGATGAAGACCGAGAGCATGCCGACGGCCGAGATCATCACATCATCGGTGGTGATCTGTGCGGCACGCTTGTTCTGCGTCAGCTCGGCATAGCTCTTCAGGCCCTTGGTCATCGCAATGCGAAGACCGGCCTCATGCGTGCCGCCTTCGGGCGTCGGGATGGTGTTGCAGTAGGAATGGACCTGCGGATCGCCGCCATACCAGGTGATCGCCCATTCCAGTGCACCGTGGCCGGCTACCTTCTCGGTCTTGCCGGCGAAGATCTCGCGGGTGACGGT
Organism: Rhizobium sp. P1_E6; assembly: GCF_056405875.1. Classification (NCBI taxonomy): domain Bacteria; kingdom Pseudomonadati; phylum Pseudomonadota; class Alphaproteobacteria; order Hyphomicrobiales; family Rhizobiaceae; genus Rhizobium; species Rhizobium sp. P1_E6. Next base: position 134,320 of record NZ_JBFUBG010000002.1, read on the forward strand.
GAATTCCTTGCCCATCGTTGCCTGCAGGTAATCCTTCAGGCCGCCGGGGAAGTGGAAGACGGCCTTGTCGGGCAGGTCCGATCCTTCCGGCAGCACGCCCGGATCGCAGCTCCAGCGGATTTCGACGCCGCCGAAGAGATAGGCCTTGGAGCGGGCCATGCGGAACACACGCGCCGCATCGAACTTCGCATGATCACCGAAAATCTGCGGGTCGGGATGAAAGCGAACCTTGGTGCCGCGACGGTTATGCACATCGCCCAGCTCTTCGAGCCCGCCCTGCGGCACGCCGCGCGAGAAGCGCTGGCGATAGAGCTTGCGGTTACGGGCGACCTCGACTTCGAGATGATCCGACAGAGCGTTGACGACAGAGACGCCGACGCCGTGCAGACCGCCCGAGGTCTCATAGGCCTTGCCGTCGAATTTACCGCCGGCATGCAGCTTGGTCATGATGACTTCGAGCGTCGATTTGCCGGGAACCTGCGGATGGTTCTCGACCGGAATGCCGCGGCCGTTGTCGGTGACCGTCAGATAGCCCTGGGTATCGAGATGAACATCGATGAAATCGGCATGGCCGGCCACCGCTTCGTCCATCGAGTTGTCGATGACTTCGGCAAAAAGGTGGTGCAGCGCCTTCTCGTCGGTGCCGCCGATATACATGCCGGGGCGCATGCGCACCGGTTCCAGGCCTTCCAGAACGCGGATCGAGGAGGCGCCGTAATCATCGCCGTTCGATGTCGCCGGGGCGGGGCGGGGGGCGGCGGGTGCGGCGGCCACTGCAGGCTTTTCGGCCGGCGCAGCAGGCTTTGCGGCCTCCTGCTTCTGTGTCAGGGGCACTCCGGAAAAGAGGTCGTTGCTGTCTTCCATGGAACCGTTCAGATCTTCATTCTCGTGAAGGGCCGCCGCTGGCCCACAATATCTGCATTCGGCATCGCGTTTGCGAATCAGGGGAATTCTGACAGAAAGCGCCCCGATACGCGACGCGCCCCGGATTTGCGGAGCTTTTCAAGATGTGATTTGCGTTGCCGGGCGGCGAATGGCAAGTCGCGGCAGCTCTCTGGGAACCATACGCATGCCGATGTCCACAAGTCATTGCACCATTATCACCGCAATTGCGGCCTTTTTCCTGTCCGCGGCTGTCACGACCGCCGAGGCCGATGCCCTGCCGCCCTACAAGGACGATCTGTTTTCGAAGCAGACCGTGCTGCGGACGGGCGATGACGGCGCCTTCGACATGATCGATTACGACGAGATGCGCGACATCAACGGGCGCGATCAGATCCCGCAAAAGCGGGTGCAGCAGAAATATGTCTCGCTCGGCGTGAAGAAGCTGCAGGCTGATGAGACGCTGTCGCTCGACGGCATCAGGCTCGATGTCACCAGGGTGGGACCGACTGAGAACGCCGCCTTCACGGTCATCTTCATCCACGGCCGCGACGGCGACCGGCGGCTCGGCGCCAACGACTATTCCTTCGGCGGCAATTTCAACCGGCTGAAGAACCTTACGGCCGGCAATGGCGGCGTCTATTATTCGCCGACCGTCAAGACCTTCGATGCCAATGGCGTTGCGGCCATTGCGGGGCTTATCCGCTACGCGAGCGCCCAATCTCCCGGCCGGACTGTCATCCTCAGCTGCGCCTCCATGGGCAGCCAGATCTGCTGGGGCATCACGCGCGATGCTGACAGCGTCAAGCGGCTGAAGGGCATGCTGATCATGAGCGGCGTCTCGGACCCGGATTTCACCAAGAGCCCGTTTTACAAGGCGAAGCTGCCGCTCTGGTTTGCGCATGGCAGCCGAGACCCGGTCTATGCCGCAGCCAACCAGCAGGCGCTGTTCGAGAAGCTCTACAAGGCGAAGTACCCGACGCATTTCACCCTGTTCCAGAACGGCAATCACGGCACGCCGATCCGCATGATTGACTGGCGGAAAGTATTGAACTGGATATTGGCGTCCTGAAGGGGCGGATTTAACGCCGCGCAGAGCTTTCAAACGATCATATTCCCCCAAGGTTAAGCGGGGCGCTTTCCTTTATTGCAGGCTTTTGCTAAGGCCGCCCGGATATGCAGATTTTGGGAGAGCAGCATGACACCTGACGTACGCCCGCTGGTGGCGGGGAACTGGAAGATGAATGGCACGCGCGCCTCATTGGACCAGATCAAGGCGATAGCCCAAGGCGTCAGCACCCCCTTGTCCGAAAAAGTCGAAGCCTTGATCTGCCCGCCGGCGACGCTGCTCTACGTGGCGACGGCGCTCGCCACCGACAGCCCGCTTGCGATCGGCGGCCAGGACTGCCACCAGGCCGAATGCGGCGCGCATACGGGCGATATTTCGGCTGACATGATCGCCGACTGCTTCGGCACCTATGTGATCGTCGGCCATTCGGAGCGCCGCACCAATCATGCCGAGACCGATCATCTGGTGCGTGCCAAGGCACAGGCCGCCTATCAGGCCGATCTGACCGCGATCGTCTGCGTTGGCGAAACCGGAGACGAGCGCGACGCTTACCAGACACTCGACATCCTCAAGCGCCAGCTTTCGGGTTCGTTGCCCGAGGAGGCAACGGCGGAGAATACCGTTATCGCCTACGAACCTGTCTGGGCGATCGGCACCGGCCTGACGCCGACCGCACAGGATGTGGAGATCGTCCACGCCTTCATCCGCGACGAGCTCGTCCTGCGCTTCGGCAAAGAGGGCAGGGGCATGCGCATTCTCTATGGCGGTTCGGTCAAGCCCGGAAATGCCCTCGAGCTCTTGGCCGTCGACAATGTTGACGGCGCTCTCATTGGCGGGGCGAGCTTGAAAGCCACTGATTTCCTCGCCATCTACGGCGCATATGAAACGCTGCTTGCCTGAAGCGATTGCATATTCCTGGCCGAAGGGCTTGGAATAGCTGAAGACCTCATGTAAAGAGCCGCCAGATTTTACTTTATGTCCGTCCTCAGACGGGCAGGACTGGACCCATGCAGACCGTATTGATTGTCATCCATCTCATGATCGTGCTCGCGCTCGTCGGCGTCGTGCTTATCCAGCGCTCCGAAGGCGGTGGCCTCGGAATCGGCGGCGGATCGGGCTTCATGTCGGCCCGCGGCACGGCCAATGCGCTGACGCGTACGACAGCGATTTTGGCGACGCTATTTTTCCTGACCTCGCTTGGTCTCGGTATCCTGACCCGTTACGAAGGTCGCCCGACCGATATTCTCAACCGCATTCCGGCAACGAGCGGACAGGGCAACGGCATTCTCGATTCGCTCGGCGGTGCCAACGCACCGGCTCCGGCCCAGCCTGCGGATAACAGCGGCATTCCGAATAGCGGTGCAGCGGCGCCGGCGACGACTGCTCCGGCAACGCAGACACCAGCAACTCCGGCTCCGGCTGCAAGCGCCCCTGCGGCGACTGCTCCGGCAGCTCCGACGACGGCTCCGGCTCAGCCTGAGGCACCGGCCGCCACCGTGCCGGCACAGCCTTCCGGCGTCCCCACGGGACAATAAGCCGGTCCAGAAAATAAACCGCCGGCAGGCCCTCGGGTCTGCCGGTTTTCTTTTGTTCTGATTCCTGCGCCATGCACCAAAAGTTCTGGAAAAGAATTTTTGGGCTGGTGGAATCGTTTTTGAAAAGGTATCCGGTGACTCCCATGGCGCGATACGTATTCATCACTGGCGGCGTGGTTTCTTCCCTCGGAAAAGGAATTGCGGCCGCGGCTCTCGGAGCGTTGTTGCAGGCCCGTGGTTATCGGGTGCGGCTTCGCAAACTTGACCCCTATCTGAACGTGGATCCGGGCACTATGAGCCCGACCCAGCACGGCGAAGTCTTCGTCACCGATGACGGTGCCGAAACCGATCTCGATCTCGGCCACTACGAGCGTTTTACCGGACGCTCGGCGACCAAGACCGACAACATCACCACCGGCCGCATCTACAAGAACATCATCGACAAGGAACGCCGCGGCGATTATCTCGGCGCGACCGTTCAGGTCATTCCGCATGTCACCAACGAGATCAAGGATTTCGTTATCGAGGGCAATGACGATTACGACTTCGTCATCTGCGAGATCGGCGGAACGGTCGGCGATATCGAGGCCATGCCCTTCATGGAGGCGATCCGCCAGCTCGGCAACGACTTGCCGCGCGGCACGGCTGTTTACGTCCACCTGACGCTGATGCCCTATATTCCGGCAGCCGGCGAATTGAAGACCAAGCCGACGCAGCATTCCGTGAAGGAACTGCAGGCGCTCGGCATTCATCCCGATATCCTGCTGGTGCGCGCCGATCGGGAAATCCCGGAAGCCGAACGCCGCAAGCTTTCGCTGTTCTGTAACGTGCGTCCGTCCGCCGTCATCCAGGCGCTCGACGTTGCCAATATCTACGACGTGCCGATGGCTTATCACAAGGAAGGCCTCGACGACGAAGTTCTGGCCGCCTTCGGCATCGAGCCGGCTCCCAAGCCGCGTCTCGACCAGTGGGAAGAGGTCTGCAACCGCATCCGCACGCCGGAAGGCGAGGTGACGATTGCGATCGTCGGCAAATATACCGGCCTCAAGGATGCCTACAAGTCGCTGATCGAAGCGCTGCATCACGGCGGTATCGCCAATCGCGTCAAGGTCAAGCTCGAGTGGATCGAGTCGGAAGTCTTCGAAAAGGAAGATCCGGCACCCTACCTCGAGAAGGTCCACGGCATCCTGGTGCCCGGCGGCTTCGGCGAACGCGGTTCGGAAGGCAAGATCCATGCGGCGCGTTTTGCCCGCGAGCGCAAGGTGCCGTATTTCGGCATCTGCTTCGGCATGCAGATGGCCGTCATCGAGGCTGCCCGCAATCTCGCCGATGTTCCAAACGCCTCGTCGACCGAATTCGGCCCGACGCCGGAACCGGTCGTCGGTCTGATGACCGAGTGGGTCAAGGGCAATGCTTTGGAGAAGCGTGCCGCTTCCGGCAATCTCGGCGGCACGATGCGTCTCGGCGCTTACAAGGCAGCGCTGAAGAAGGGCACGAAGATTTCGGATATCTACGGCTCGACCGATATTTCCGAGCGTCACCGCCACCGCTACGAAGTCAATATCGACTACAAGGACCGGCTGGAAGATTGCGGCCTCGTCTTCTCCGGCATGTCGCCGGACGGTGTGCTGCCTGAGACGATCGAATATCCTGACCATCCGTGGTTCATCGGCGTTCAGTACCATCCGGAACTGAAGTCCCGGCCGCTTGACCCGCATCCGCTCTTTGCCAGCTTCATCGAAGCGGCAACCGAGCAGAGCCGGCTGGTTTAAAGTTCAGCCGCTCCCTTAAAAAGGGAGCGGCTTTTTTCTTCAGGTCATGCGGCTTCCGGCAATGGTCCGACATAGACCGAACGCGGACGGATGAGGCGGCCTTCCAGCGCCTGCTCACGGGCATGGGCGATCCAGCCGACGGTGCGACCGATCGCGAAAACGCCGGTAAAGGCGTCGCGTGGAAAGCCAAGGCTTTCCAACAGCAGAGCGGTATAGAATTCCACATTTACATCCAGCGGCCGGTCCGGCTTGCGCTCCCTGAGAACCGCAAGTGCTGCTTGCTCCACGGCTTCGGCAAGAGCGATACGCCCTGCATTGACCTGGCCTGCGGCAACGATCGGCTTCAGCGCATTTTTCAGGGCATCGGCCCGCGGGTCGCGTACCCGATAGACGCGGTGGCCGAAACCCATCAGCCGCTCACCGCGATCGAGCGCTGAACGCAGCCAGGAGCCGGCATTGGCCTCGCTGCCGATACCGTCCAGCATATCAAGCACCGGTCCCGGCGCGCCGCCATGCAGAGGTCCCTTAAGCGCACTGATGGCCGCCAGCACCGACGAGGTGAGGCCGGCGCGGGTGGAGGCGATGATGCGCGACGCGAAGGTCGAGGCATTCAGGCCGTGATCCGAAATCGTCACGAGATAGGTGTCGAGGGCGGCGGTCTGCTCGGCACTCGGCGCGGCACCTGTGAGCATTCGCAGGATATCGGCGGACTGCGAGAGGCCTGCATTCGGCTTCACCGGCTTTTCGCCGCGTTGCAGTCGCAGGACCGCCGGCAGGAAGACAGCGGGTGCGGCAAGAAGGCGAAGCGCGGTATCGATTTCCTCGCCATCGGGCAGACGAGCGACGAGCGCGCGCATGGCATCAACCGGCGGCAGCGCCAGCAGGCGGGAATCGGCGGCCTTGACTTCGGCGAATACCTCCGTTCGTGCCTTACCGAGCCGGCGGCGTAATTCGCCAGCATCGAGATGCGGTTCGATCAGGCCGTCCAGCAGCAGGGCCGCAACGTCCTCATAGGTGCTGCGTCCCGCCAGATGATCCAGCGACACGCCGCGGATAATCAGTCGTCCGGCTTCACCGTCGACATCCGAGAGCTGGGTTTCAGCGGCAATGACATCTTCCAAACCGTTTTTCATGGGTCTTTCTCCTTTACCGGATGAAAGATCCGCCCTAGTTTGGTTGACGTCAATCTTGATGTAATTAATCAATATGAGGCTGACATGACCTGGTTGACGGCTGAGGAAGCACTGGCCGAACTCGGCACCAAGCCGCAAACGCTCTATGCCAATGTCAGCCGCGGACGGATCCACTCCAAGGCAGATCCGTCTGATCCACGCCGCAGCCTCTATCAGGAAAGCGACGTCAAGCGGCTTGCCGAGCGGCATACGGGCCGGCGCAAAAGCGAGACGGTTGCCGCCGAAGCGATCCGCTGGGGCGATCCGGTGCTGACATCCTCGATCTCGACCATCGCCGCCGGACGATTGCTTTATCGGGGGCAGGATGCGGCGGAGCTTTCAGCTCATGCGACGCTGGAGGATACGGCGCTGCTTCTCTGGAATGCGGAGAGTTTCGCTTGCGTACCGGCATCGGCCTTGGAGCCGGCATCTCCCTCCATCCGGGCGGCACTTCTGGCGCTGGCTGGACGAGTGAGCGCCGATCTGCCGTCCCTCGGGCGCGCACGCCCGGCCTTGCAGATGGAAGCATGTAGCGTGCTGTCCACCGTTGCCGATGCGCTGGCGCCGGGACCGGCGGACCATCCCCTACATGACCGTCTCTCCGCATGCTGGGGCAGGCCGGAAGCGGCCGAATGCCTGCGGCGGGCGCTTGTCGTGCTGGCTGATCATGAGCTCAACGCCTCCACCTTCGCGGTCCGCGTCACTGTTTCGACGGGGGCAGCACTTTCTGCTGCCGTGCTTTCGGGCCTCGCGACGCTGACAGGACCGCTGCACGGTTCGGCATGGCGGAGCGTCGATGCCCTCGCCGAGGCTGCATCCACCTTCGGGGCAGAACAGGCGATCCGCGGCCTGTTGTTGCGGGGAAACAGGTTAGTGGCCTTCGGACATCCACTTTACCCCGACGGCGATGTGCGAGCGAGCGTGCTGCTGTCATCCTTCGAAGCGCCGCCGGTTTTTCGCGATGTTCGGCAAGCCGGCGAGGAAATAGTGGGCGAGAAGGTGAACGTCGATTTCGCGCTTGCCGCCATGACAGCAGCCTTCGATCTGCCCGAGGAGGCACCGATCATCATCTTTGCGCTGGCGCGCACGGCCGGCTGGCTGGCGCATGCGATGGAGCAGATCGAAAGCGGCCATCTGATCCGCCCGCGTGCCCGCTATGTCGGGCCTTCGCCAGCCGAGACCTGAGTTGGGCGACGCGCGCTCCGAATGGCTTGCGCAGTCTCACGTTTTTGCATAGGGAAACCGGCGAATTCAGCTAGTATGAGCCGGCCGGCGCCATTCGAGGATGTACCGGCGGGTCACGAGGGGCGGATCATGAAAGCCATGTCAGCAATCTCCCGCAGCCTGTTTTCCGCGGTGCTGATCATCAGCCTGCTGCCTGATGGCCCAGCTTATGCCCAGTCTGCCGGCTGCGCGATTTCGCGTGCGGCGAACGGCAACCAGATTTTCCGTTGCCCCGGTGGCGTCAACATCACAGCTGAGCGTGGCGCATCCTTCACGCTCACCGACCGCAATCGCGACGGCAGCCCGGATTCGCTTGCATTGCGCAGCAAGGCTGCCCTTGTCGACGTCGATAGCAGCCAGCACCGCGGCGGCTTCCAGGTGGTGACGCCGCAGGCGATCGCCGCCGTTCGAGGCACGCAATGGGCCGTCGATGTCAAAGGCGGCACGACCTCCGTACTGGTAACCCGTGGTCGCGTCGGCGTACGCCGTCCGACAGGCGCAGCCGTCGTGCTCGGACCTGGCGAGGGTGTGGATGTAACACGCGGAACCGCTGCGCTCACCGTCCGCACGTGGCCGGCGCCGCGCGTCGCGGCCCTTCTTGCACGCCTCGGTCAATAAGTGGTCTCATGAACCATCGGCGTCAGACCGTTATCGCGCTGCTGCTCGCCGGTCTGTGGGGCGCGGTACTCGGCTATTTCCATCTGCAGTCGGACTCCGGCCTCATGGAGCGCATGGAGGCCACGCTGGCCGATCTGCGCAGCACGATCGTCGGCGTCCGCGCGCCGCCCGATATCGTTTCCATTATCGCGATCGATGACAGTACCGCCGCAACACATGGCTATCCGCTCAAGCGGGAGACGCTTGCGCAACTCGTCACGTCGATCGGAGCGTTGAAACCAAAGGCTTTGGCTCTCGATATATTGCTCGTCGATCCCGACACGGAGGAGGGGGATGCGGCGCTCGCAACAGCTATCAAAGCGGCGCCCAGCATCATCGCCGGTGCTGCGACCTTCCCGCAAAGTCTCCAATCGGTGACGGTAAACGCGGAGGATCCGCTTGCGGCGGTTCCCGAGGCGCAGCAGCTCCTGCTGCCGCAGCCTCGCTTCGCAGAGGCTGCGGCGCTAGGCATCGTCAATGTGGCGACGGACCAGAGCGGTGTGCCGAGATTCATTCCGCTGTTTTCTCGCGCTGCCGACCGTCTGGATGCAGCCTTTCCACTAAGGGTCGCATCGATTGCGCTCGGCGCCGAACCATTGATCGAGGCGGACGGCATCCGGCTTGGCGCCCGCCGCATTCCAACGGATACGGGCCAGCGCCTGCCGCTGACGTTCTACGGACCTGCAGGCAGCATCCGCACTTTCAGCGCTGCCGATGCGCTCGATGGCAAGCTGCCGGCGGATGCCATCACCGGCAAGGTGGTGGTGATCGGTGCGACCGTGACCGGCGGCGGCGATGTCTTTCCCACCCCGTTCGATCCCATCCTGCCAGGTGTCGAAGTCATGTCGACGGCAATTACCCATCTGATCGCAGGCGACGGCATGGTGCGCGACAGCAGGACACGACAGGCGGATGCCGGCATTGCGACGGCCTTGCCTGTTCTCCTGGTCGCACTGATCGCATGGCGCCGCGGTGCCCTCGGCTTCGTCATCATCGGCCTGACGGTCATTGTCTGGGCGATGCTCAACCTTGCCGCTTTCGCAAACGGCTACTGGCTGAGTGCTGCATTGCCGATTGCGGCCGCCCTCCCACCCGCAGTTATTTTCGGCGCCACTGAACTCTGGCGCGACCGCAGCCGTGCGCGGCACTTCGCCGATCAGTCCGAGCGGCTGCAGCGCATCGAGGCGCCGGGCCTGGGCGAGTGGCTGGCGCGCGACCCGGCCTTCCTGGCCGAGCCGGTTCGGCAGAATGCTTCCGTCGTCTTCATCGACCTCTCGGGCTTCACCGGCCTCAGCGAAGCGGTCGGGCCGGCGGCGGTGCGGGAGATCCTCAGCAGTTTCTTCGAACTCATCGACGAGGAAGTGCGGCTGCTTGGCGGGGCGATCACCAGCTTCATGGGCGACGGCGCCATGATCCTCTTCGGGCTGCCGGAACCGACGGCGGACGATGCAGCCCGGGCAGCAGCCTGCGCCGTGCGGCTTGCCGACCGCACGCGCAGCTTCCTTGCAGGCCATCTGGAGCTTCGTCGCAGGAAGATCGGTTTCAAGCTCGGCGCTCATTGCGGCACGATCGTCGCCTCACGGCTCGGCAGCGGCGACCGGCAGCAGATCACTGCGACGGGTGATACCGTCAATGTCGCACAGCGGCTCATGGAGGTGGCGGCGAGCCGCGGCGCTGAACTTGCGCTGAGCGCCGACCTGCTCGACGCGGCCGGTCCGGAGGCTGTTCCGTCGCAGGCAGGACGGCTGACTGGACCGTTCGAGACGAAGCTTCGTGGCCGCTCGGGCAGCATCGCCATCTACACATGGCGTGGCGAGACACTTTGACATTCGCACCCGGAGCGAGTAGGAACGGCCCAACTCTTCGGCCGGACGATTCCGGCTACGGCGCGTTATGCGTCTGACAGCTCCGAAAGATCGAACACATGACTGACTATAACGGCGTCTCTCCGGCGATCGCCAAGGCGTTGCAGAAGCGCGGCTATACCGAGCTCACCCCTGTCCAGAAGGCGATGCTCGATCCGGCGCTCGCTGCATCGGATGCACTCGTCTCCGCGCAGACCGGCTCAGGCAAGACCGTCGCATTCGGGCTTGCACTCGCGCCGACGCTTCTCGAAAGCGCCGAACGGTTCGGCCCTGCCGCTGCTCCCGTTGCCCTCGTGATCGCGCCGACGCGCGAACTGGCGCTGCAGGTGAAGCGCGAGCTGGAATGGCTTTATGAAATAACCGGTGCTGTCATCGTCAGCTGCGTTGGCGGCATGGACATTCGCAGCGAGCGCCGTGCGCTGGAGCGTGGCGCCCATATTGTCGTCGGCACGCCAGGACGCCTCTGCGACCACATCCGTCGCAACGCGCTTGACATGAGCGAGCTCAAGGCAGCGGTGCTGGACGAAGCGGACGAGATGCTCGATCTCGGCTTCCGCGAAGATCTGGAATTCATCCTTGACGCCGCACCGGCCGAACGCCGGACGCTGATGTTTTCCGCCACGGTTCCCGCAGCCATCGCCAAGCTGGCGAAAAGCTATCAGCGCGACGCAGTGCGCATCAGCACGCAGGCGGAAGAAAAGCAGCATATCGATATCGAATATCGCGCGCTCGCCGTGTCGCCGAGCGACCGCGAAAACGCGATCATCAACGTTCTGCGCTATTACGAAGCGCGCAATGCGATCGTCTTCTGTTCGACGCGCGCAGCCGTCAATCACCTGACCGCGCGGTTCCACAACCGCAATTTCCACGTCGTGGCGCTCTCGGGCGAACTGACGCAGAACGAGCGCAGCCATGCGCTGCAGGCGATGCGCGACGGGCGTGCGCGGGTTTGCATTGCAACCGACGTTGCCGCACGCGGCATCGACCTGCCAGGTCTCGATCTCGTCGTGCATGCCGATCTGCCGACCAATCCAGACACGCTTCTGCATCGCAGCGGCCGTACGGGCCGCGCCGGGCGCAAGGGTGTCAGCGCGATCATCGTGCCGCTCAATGCACGCCGCAAGGCCGAGCGACTTCTTGAAAATGCCGGCATCGCCGCCACCTGGGCGCGGCCGCCCTCGGTGGAGGAAGTGACGGAGCGTGATGACGAGCGGCTGCTGGCCGACCCGATCTTCGCCGACAAGCCGCTGGAGGAAGAGCTGGGGCTGGTGCAGAAGCTCATCGCCAGCCACGGCGCCGAGACGCTTGCCGCCGCCTTCGTGCGTCTTTACCGCTCCAACCAGTCGGCGCCGGAAGACCTGATCGAAGTTTCGGTGCAGGACGATCGCGTCCGCAAGCGCCGCGAAGGCGAGCCACGCGAATTCGCACCGGCGCAAAAGGGACCGCGCGATGATTTCGGCCCGAGCGTCTGGTTCTCGGTCTCCGTCGGCCGCAAGCAGAATGCCGAACCGCGCTGGCTGATCCCGATGCTCTGCCGCGCCGGCAACGTGACCAAGCGCGAGATCGGCGCGATCAAGATGCAGCCGGACGAGACATTCGTGGAAATCGCCGCCGACAGCGCCGACAGCTTCCTCGGTGCACTTGGCCCGAACAAGACGATGGAACGCGGCATCCGCGTGGCCAGGCTGAACGGCACGCCCGACTTCAGCAAGCCGGCCAAGCCCGCCTACGCCAAGAAGCCGTTCGAAGACCGCGGCGAGGATCGTTTCCGCAGCGACAAGCCAAAGGGCAAGTTCGGGAAGGACAGGCCCGCTGGCGCTGGACGTCAGGACGACAAGCCCTGGACGAAGAAAGACCCGAAGCCGAAATTCGAAGGCGCCAAGTTCGAGGGCGGCAAGGGCAAGTTCAGCAAGAAGAAAGACCGCTGAGGCGGTCGCCGGCCGCGCCGGTAAGGTGACGCGGCTGGCATCCTACAGCGGCTTCAGCCCTTGTTGCTGAGGCCGGCTGCTGCGAGGATGAGATTGGCGACAGCCTGCGGCTGAGAGATCAGCGAGACATGGCTGGCGTCGAGTTCGATCGTTGTCGCGTTCATGCGCTTTGCCATGAAGCGTTCGAGATCCGGATTAATGGTCCGGTCATTCTTCGAAACCGCGTACCATGACGGTTTGGAACGCCAGGCGGCGACCGTCGTCCTGGCAGTGAACAGCGTGTCGGAAATGCGGCCCTGCACGGCGTAAAGCGCCTTGGCGCGGGCAACCGGCAGGTCGCCGGCAAAATCCCGGACGAAGGCTTCTTCGCTCAACTGGGCGTAACCGCCGGCCTGAACAAGGCCGGCGCTGGCCGGTGGCGTCGGATATTGCTTGGCAAGCGCGGTATAATCCTCACCAGCATCCGGCGCGCGGGCGGCGATATAGACGAGCGCGGTCACCTTCGGGTCGACACCGGCTTCGGTAACGAGCATGCCGGAATAGGAATGGCCGACGAGCACTGTCGGGCCATCCATGAGCGCCAGGATGCGCTTGGTCGCCTCGACATCATCGGCGAAGGAGGTGAGAGGGTTCTGCACGGCCATCACATTCAGGCCGGCAGCCTGGAGATGGGGGATGACATCCAGCCAGCAGGAAGCATCGGCATAGGCGCCGTGAACGAGAACGACATTCTTTGCCTTGGCGATATCGGCGGCCCGGCCGGCGGCCGGAAACATGCTGAGTGCGGCCCCTGCAGCGAGCGCGGCCGAGAATGAACGTCTGGTCATCGGTTGCATAATGGAGTCCTCCGGCTTGTAGGAAATTTGGGGCGATACCCTTTGGATCGCTGCGGAAACGTTACGCCGAGACTCGGGCTTGGATAACTATACAAAGGTCCAGCGAGGTATTATGCCGTCCAGCACGGCCAGATGGCCTGTCGTAACGAGGGGCAACCGATATCAGATGAGACCGGCTTCCGCAGATGATCGTCTCGACCTGGCGGCCTTCATCGAGGCAAACTTGCCGCTTGCCAGCGTACCTTCCATACCCAAGGTAAGGCTGCATGTGGCGACACCGAGGAGCGGCCTCTATCGCCTTGCAATGGCTGACGATTCCGATTTGATGCCGCCCTATTGGGCTTATCCCTGGGCGGGCGGGGCGGTGCTTGCCCACTATCTTTTCGACCATCCCGAAGAGGTGGCCGGCAAACGTGTCGTCGATCTCGGCACCGGCTCCGGCCTCGTCGCCATCGCAGCGATGAAATGCGGTGCAGCCCAAGTGCTCGCTATCGATATCGATGCGAAGGCGATCGCTGCAGCGCGGCTGAATGCTCATGCCAACGATGTCAAGATCGAGACGCGGCTCGGCGACATTATCGAAGAYGAGCCGCCTGAAGCCGATATGATCCTGGCAGGCGATGTCTTCTATGACGAGGCGCTGGCGGAGCGTGTTCTGGCTTTCCTTGAACGCTGCCGTGCAGCCGGGCTCGACGTGCTCATCGGCGATCCGGGGAGGGCGCCTCTGCCCGCTACGTCCCTGGAGAAAATTGCGGAATATCCGGTGCCGGATTTCGGCGGGCCTGCTCAGGGTACGGCCGCCAATAGTGCGGTTTTCCGCTTAAGGTGAGTGAAGGAGGATTGCGCGGGTGGCGCGTCACTTCGCCTTGCGTTAAATTAGATGATATGTCATCTATTGTTATCTCATCGATATTCTCATGACCGAAGACAAGATCACAACCTCATTCGGGAGCCTCGTCTCCCAGACCGCGCGCTACTGGCGCCGGGTCGCCAACCTGCGCCTGCAGCCTTTTGGACTGACGGAAGCGACATGGCTGCCGCTGCTGCGCATCGCCCGCTCGCCGGCGCCGATGCACCAGAAGGAGCTTGCAGCCTCGCTCTCGCTCGACAATTCCTCCGTCGTGCGCCTGATCGACAATCTGGAGAAAGCCGGGCTGGTCGAGCGGCGGGAAGGCGAGGACAGGCGGGCCAAGGAGATCCTGCTGACGGAGGAGGGCAGGAAGACCGTGGAGGAGGTCGAACGCGTGGCGCAGGGCATTCGTGAGGAGGCGCTTGGTCTTCTCCCGCGTGAGGACATCGAAACCACATGGCGTGTGCTCGACCACATCAGCGACGTACTTGCCCGACAGCTCGAGGAGCCCGAACAGTGAATTCGCATCCCGGCCCGATGACCGAAGCCAGACCGCTTGGTGTAAAGCTTCACATACCAGTCTGGCTGCTCGGGCTCATCACCTTCAGCGGTACGCTTGCCATGCATATTTTCGTGCCGGCCCTGCCGGCGGCGGCGAGCGATCTCGGCGCGTCGATCGGCGAGATGCAACTGACCGTCAGCCTCTACATCTTCGGTCTTGCCGTCGGCCAGCTCATCTATGGGCCGCTTTCGGACCGCTATGGCCGCCGGCCGGTGCTGATGAGCGGGCTTGTGCTCTATACGATCGCCGGCGTGGCAGCGCTGGTCTCACCCGGCGTGCATGCACTGATCGCAGCAAGGCTCTTTCAGGCTTTCGGCGGTTGTGCCGGCCTCGTCATTGCCCGCGCCATCGTCCGCGATACGTCCAGCCCCGATGAAACAGCCAAGCGGCTCGCCATCATGAACCTCATGGTGACGGTAGGACCGGGGCTCGCACCTGTTGTCGGGGGTGCGCTTGCAGCCACGCTGGGCTGGCGCTCGATCTTCGTGGCACTCTGCGGGCTTGGCATCGTCAACCTGCTGCTGACCTGGCGCAAGGTGCCGGAAACAGGCACCCGCAATGTCGAGACTTCGATGAAGGCGCTTGGCCGCGACTATCTCGGCCTGCTTTCCTCGCGCTCCTTTGTCGGTTATGCCATCGGCGGCGGCTGTGCGACGACCTCCATGTATGCTTTCACCGCATCCGCGCCCTTCATCGTCATCAACGAACTCGGCCGTCCGGCAACAGAAGTCGGCATCTGCCTGGCGCTGCTGATCTTCGGCTACTGGATCGGCAGCATGATCGCCACGCGGCTGATCGGCCGGTTTGCGATGAAGCGACTGATGGTGATGTCCAACCTCGTCAGCATCGCAGCCGCGATCGTCTTCTTCAGCTTTGCGGTGACCGACCATCTGACGCTCTTGCCCATGATGGCCTCCATCATGGTCTATACGATCGGCGCCGGCGTGGCCTCGCCCAATGCGCTGACGCTCGCAGTCAGCGTCAACCCAAAGGTCACCGGTTCTGCCTCCGGTCTCTACGGCTCGACACAGATGGCAGTCGGGGCCGTCTGCAGCGCTCTTTCCGGCATCGGTGGCGATCCGGGGCTTGCAGCGGCGACCGTCATTCTCGGCGCCAGCGTGCTGGCGCAGCTCTGCTTCTGGGTTGCTGTCGCTTCGGGAAATGTCAGGCGAGAAGATCTGGCCGCAGAAGCATGACCGGGCAGGTGGCACCGGCCGGCAGTTCCGGCGCATGCGGCGGGCGGATGATCAGGCAGTCCGAATGGGCAAAGGTCTTCATCATAGACGAATCCTGCTTGTCGAAGGGTTCGACCAGCCAGTTGCCGTCGGCCGATTTCGAAAGCTTCGCGCGCATATAATCCTGTCGGTGATCATTGGCCCGCAGCGTGACGGCTGCTTCAACCGTTGTCTCGCGCCGGACCGACGGCAGCGAGGCGAGCTTGCGGATCAGCGGCTCAAGGAAAAGCAGAGAACAGACGAGGCTAGAGACCGGATTGCCTGGCAGGCCGAGCACATGCGTCTCGCCAAAACTGCCGACCATCAGCGGCTTCCCGGGGCGCATGGCGATGCGCCAGAAATCGAGCTGCATGCCGGCCTCAATCAGCGTAGCCTGCACCAGATCGTGGTCGCCGACCGAGGCACCCCCAAGCGTGACGATGACATCGACCTTGGCATTGCGCGCCTTGTCGATCGCCGCAGTGATCTCAGCCCTGTCATCGGGCACGATGCCAAGATCGAGCACATCAGCGCCGGCCCTGCGGGCAAGGGCTGCTACGCCAAAGGTGTTGGATGCGATGATCTGCGAAGGACCGGGCGTGCTTCCGGGGGGCAGAAGCTCGTCGCCGGTTGCAAGGATCGCGATCAGCGGACGGCGCAGGACCTCGACTGATGGCCGGTTCATGCCGGCAGCAGCCGTCAACCGAGAGAAATCGAGCACAGTGCCGGCGGCCAACACCACTTCGCCCTCGGCAAAATCCTGGCCTCGCGGGCGCACATGCTGACCCTGCCTTACCGGGAATTTGGTTCTGATGCCGCTTTCGATCTTCTCCGCATCCTCCTGCAGCAGGACGCTATCGGCCCAAGACGGCACCGGCGCACCGGTGAAGATCCTGATAGCCTCTCCCCGACCGACGCTTCCCTCGAAGCCGTGGCCAGCCGCAGACGTGCCGACGACCGTCAGAACGGCACCGGGCTCCGGCGCATCTTCACGGCGCAGCGCATAACCATCCATGGCGGAGGAATTGAAGGGCGGCTGTGTCAGGCCAGCCGTCAGATCAACGGCAAGGACGCGGCCTTCGGCCTCGGCAAGCGGCAGCGTTTCGGACGTAGTGACGGGATTTGCGCTGGAGAGCAGGCGGCTCAGGGCTTCAGCGACCGGTAGAAGGTTCATCTCGCCTCCGGATGACGGAAATCGCCGGATTTGCCGCCGGATTTTTCCAGCAGCCTGACGCCACCGATTTCCATGGCCTTGTCGGCGGCCTTGGCCATGTCGTAGATCGTCAGGCAGGCGACCGAAACGGCGGTCAGCGCCTCCATCTCCACACCGGTCTTGCCGGTGAGTTTGGCACTCGCCGTGACGCGCAAGCCGGGCAGGGAAGCATCTTCCTCGATTTCGACCGTGACCTTCGTCAGCATCAGCGGATGGCAGAGCGGGATGAGATCGGCAGTCCGCTTGGCGGCCATGATACCGGCAAGGCGCGCGGTGCCGATGACATCGCCCTTCCTTGCATTGCCTTCGCGGATAAGAGCAAGCGTTTCCGGCGCCATCTTCACATGGCCCTCGGCGGTGGCGATGCGCACGGTCTCGGCCTTGTCGGAAACATCGACCATATGCGCCTCGCCGGAGGCGCCGATATGAGTGAGGCTGGGCTTTCCGCCGCTCATATCATTCAGCCGCGATGGCGGCTTCACCAAACAGCAGTGCGCGCGTGGCGGCCGTCACGTCGTCTTTGCGCATCAGGCTTTCGCCGACGAGGAAGGTGTTGATGTCGACGGCCTGAAGGCGCTTGCAATCTGCATTGGTGAAGATGCCGCTCTCGCCGACGAGGAGCCTGTCATCAGGAACCATTGTTGCCAGCGTCTCGCTGACGGTGAGGCTGACTTCGAAGGTGCGCAGGTTGCGGTTGTTGATGCCGACGAGCGGCGAGGAAAGCTTCAGCGCTCGCTCCATTTCCTCGATATCATGAACTTCGACCAGCACATCCATGCCAAGCGAGAAGGCTTCGTCCTGCAGACGCTCGGCATCGTCATCCGTCAGCGAAGCCATGATGAGCAGGATGCAGTCGCCACCCCAGGCGCGGGCTTCATGGACCTGATAGGTCTCAAACATGAAATCCTTGCGCAGCGCGGGCAGGGCGCAGGCGGCACGTGCTGCCGTCAGGAATTCCGGCGCGCCCTGGAAGCTCGGCGTATCCGTCAATACCGAAAGGCAGGCGGCGCCACCGGCTTCGTACGCCTTGGCAAGTGCAGGCGGATCAAAATCCGGACGGATCAGGCCTTTGGACGGGCTTGCCTTCTTGATCTCGGCAATCAGGCCGATCTCTCCCGCATCACGCTTGGCGACCAGCGCCTTGTGGAAGCCGCGCGGCGCGGACTGGCCGGCCTGCATGGCCTTCAGATCAGCAAGCGAGGTCTTCGCCTTGGCGGCAGCGATTTCCTCACGCTTGTAGGCTTCGATCTTCTTCAGGATATCGGTCATGCGGCAATCCTAGTCGATATCGTTGGACACGGCGATCAGTTTGTCGAGCGCAGACGCCGTGGCGCCGCTATCGAGCGATTCCGTTGCGAGCTTCATACCGTCGCGGATCGTCCCGACCTTGCCTGCGATGACGAGCGAGGCGGCGGCATTGGCGAGCGCGATATCGCGATAGGCGTTCTTTGCGCCCGCAAGCACATCACGCAGGGCTGCAGCATTGACGGCGCCGTCCCCGCCCTTGATGTCGGCGAGCACGCAGGGCGCTATGCCGAAATCATCAGGCGAAAGCTCAAAGGTTCGGATCTGACCGTTTTCGAGCGCGGCAACGCTGGTCTTGCCGGTCGTGGTGATTTCATCGAGGCCATCGCCATGGACGACCCAGACGCTTTCGGAGCCGAGATCGCGCATGACTTCGGCAAGCGGCACGACCCATTGCGGCGCGAAGACGCCGAGAAGCTGGCGCTTGACGCCGGCCGGATTGGAAAGCGGGCCGAGCAGGTTGAAGATGGTGCGCGTACCGAGTTCGACGCGGGAAGCGCCAACGTGGCGCATGGCCGAGTGATGCTGTTGCGCGAACATGAAGCCGACACCGGCCTCGGCAATGCAGCGCGAGATCATTTCGGGGGTGACCTCGAGATTAACGCCGAGCGCAGCAAGGCTATCGGCAGCGCCTGATTTCGAGCTCAGCGCGCGATTGCCGTGCTTGGCGACCGGAACGCCGGCGCCGGCAACGATCAGCGCCGCCAACGTCGAGATGTTATAGGTGCCGCTGGCATCGCCGCCGGTGCCGACAATATCGATCGCGTCGGCCGGCGCTTCCACCCGCAGCATCTTGGAGCGCATCGTGGTAACGGCGCCGACGATCTCATCGACCGTCTCGCCGCGAACACGGAGCGCCATCAGGAAGCCGCCGATCTGCGAAGGCGTTGCCTGGCCGGACATCAGGATATCGAAGGCCTGGCGGGCCTCGTCGCGGGTCAGGGGCTCACGGCTTGCTGCCTTGGCCAGAAGCGGCTTCAGATCGGACATGCGGCGCTTCCCCTTAGCGGACGGTCGCCTGTTCGGCGAGGTTCTGGTTGACCTGTGCACCGTACTGGGTCTGCAGCAGATTGACCATCTGATCGAGAATGTCGTCACCGGCGCCATTTGCGATGGCGGCGATCTGCTGATCGCGGTTATCAAGCGCATCGGTCGTCGGCTCGTCGTTGACCTCGGTCACCTTGAGCAGGATCTGCGTGCTCGGATCGGCGCCGACAGCCGTTGCCACGGTATCCGCAGGACCGGAGAAGGCGGCGTTGATGCCGACACGGCCGAGAACCGGATCGTCGGTCGAGCGGGTAAAGCCGCTCTTGCTTTCGACGGCGATGCCGAGCGGCGTGGCGATGTCGGCCAGCGAGGTGCCCTTCTGCGCCTCGGCCTTCAGCTCATCGGCCTTTTTGGCGAGCTCGGCCTTCTGCTGCTCGGCGGTCCAGTCCTGAACCGCCCTGTCACGCACTTCAGCAAGCGGACGATCGCGATCAGGCATGACGTCGCGCACGTCGAACCAGACATAACCGTCATTGCCGACGGCAATGGCGGAGGCATCGGCGCCGACATCGGTCTTGAAGGCTTCCGGCAGCAACTGCTGCTGGGCCGGAATATCCTTGACCGGATTTCCGTCCTTGTCCGCACCCGTCATGTCGATGGCGTCGATGGTGACGGCCTTCAGCTTCAGCTGATTGGCGATCTCTTCGAGGGACGTGCCGCCGGCGCGCATTTCCTCGATGCGGTCGTGAACGTTGATGACTTCCTGCGAGGCATTGGCGACCGAAAGCTGCTTGCGGATCTCTTCCTTGACCTCGTCGAAGCTCTTGGTGGTCTCCGGCTTGATATTGGTCACGCGCAGGATCACCGGACCGAAGCTGCCGTCGACGACAGCCGTGGTTCCACCATCCGTCTTCACCCCAAAGGCAGCTTCGGCAACGGCCTGGTCCGGAACCTTGTCCTTGGTGAATTCGCCGAGCAGCACATCGCTTGCGGTCTTGCCCTGATCGGTGACGAGCTGATCGAAGCTCGTGCCGCTCTTCAGCGCGGTTTCAGCCGCGTTGGCGAGATCCTTGCTGGCGAAGGTCAGCTGCTCCAGCGTGCGGCTTTCCGGCGTCGTGTAGGCCGCCTTGGCCTTGTCGAAGGCTTCCTTGATCTGGTCGTCGGTGACCGTCGTGGGATCGGCGATATCGCCAGGCTGAAGCTTCAGATAGCCGATCTTGCGGTACTCCGGCGCACGGTAGCGCTGCTTGGCGTCTTCGAACCACTTGGACAGAACATCATCGGCGGGCGCCTTGATCGGCTCGATATTGGCGTTGGTGAGCAGCAGGTAATCGACGCTGCGGCTCTCATTGCCATAGAGTTTCAGCGCGTTGACGAGGGTCGCAGGCGCCTGGAAGCCGTTGGAGACGGCTTCGATGATCTGGCTGCGCACAGCCTGCTTGCTGCGATCCTTGATATAGTCGTCTTCCCGGATGCCGGCATTGCGCAGACGAGAGGTGAAGAGCGAGCGGTCGAACTGGCCGTTGACCGCCTTGAAGGCCGGATCCTCGCCGATCAACTGGGCGAGCCGGTCTTCGGAAAGGCCGAGGCCCATGTCATCGGCAAGCTGGTCCAGCGAGGCACCGGCCAGAAGCTGGGCAAGCACCTGCTGCTCGACGCCGAAAGCACGGGCCTGCTCCGGCGTCAGGCGCACACCGTATTGCTGACCGAGCGCTGCGACCTGACGCTGATAGGCGAGACGGAATTCATTGACGTCCACATGCTGGTCGCCGACAGTGACCACCGTCGTGCTGTTGCCGCCGCTTATCAGCTCACGCGACACGCCCCAGATGCCGAAGGAGGCGACGAGCAGGAGCAGGAGCAGCTTGGCAACCCAGGTCTGAGCAGCTCTTCTCAGAATATGGAACATGGAAACGCAAACCTCGCATTATCATTGGCCCAAAAGGGCAGACATTCGTCGTTCCATAAAACAAAGCTGCGAGGAAATGAAGGCTTGTCACACGAAAAGCTTGCGGGGCGTGCACACGCTCTCGCCACGGCACCCGCCCGAAAATCGGAATCGATTTTCGGAAAGCCTGATGCGCAGATTCAAAAGCGTTAGAGCATCCCTTATGCATCCGAATGCATGCACGCTTCTTGAGGTGCCTTGAGCGACAAAAGATGCCTGGTTGCGGAACCTTTCCAGTCTTCATTTCGTTGAAGCGGCATTCCACTAAACAGGAGCAGACCATGGCCGAATTGAAAACCGCTTCCGTCGAATCCACCGCTGCGCGCGTCAAGGCCGAAGTTGCCGCCGAAGATCTGTCCGCGCAGGTTGCTGCGTTGCGTGAGGATCTGAGTCGCCTTTCGGACAGTGTGATCGCGCTGGGGCAGGGCGCGAGGACCGCAGTGGCCGACGAAGCCTCCGTCATGACCGAGCGCGTCCGCGACAAGGTGCGTGAAGAGCCACTGACAGCAATCGCCATTACGGCCGGTGTTGCCTATCTCTTCGGTCTCCTCAGCCGTCGCTAAATAAAAAAAGCCGGACGCATGACGTCCGGCCTTTAATCTTTCTGGCGATCTTTTTCCTGTCAGCTCAGCGGCGGATGAGGCGTCCGATCGCGATCAGTATGCATGCGCCGACAAAGCCAGTGACCAGGTAGCCTAGCCAGCCGCTGAGTGGCTGGATGTGAAGGATACCGAGAATCCAATTGGCGACAATCGCGCCTATGATGCCAAGCAATATGTTCATGAACACGCCCATATTGCTGTTCATGAACTTTTCCGCCAGCCATCCGGCGAAGCCGCCGATAATGATAGCTGCAATCCAACCTACACTTTCGTTTTCCATGGCAATCTCCCTCCTGGCAAAACGTGAGATACAACGCGCACAATCGAAAAAAGTTCCGCTGGGGCAGCGGCTTAGCACTGTCAGGGATGAAGCAACGTCACCGGCGCAGAAAGCGCGTGAACCGCAATCTGAAACATCAGGCCTGAAAACGCCAGTGCGGCAAAGCCGGCCGGCATCAGCAAACTCTTGGTGAACATCAAATCCCCCTTTATCGGGAGCAAGCATAGTTCATCGCCTCAACTGCGCAAGCCGCTTATTAATAAGTAGTTAAGCATGAAATTTAAGTAAAATCGTCACGACATTACATGCGCTACGACTAATATTAAATTATCAGGATATTACATTATCTGGAACAGGCGCTTCTCAATTTTCATGAGTAAGCAGTCGTTCAACGCCACCTGGAGGAGATCGATATGCGTCCCTCCCTTTTCATCGAGAATGAGGAACAGCCCGCGAGACTGGCGCCGGATGGCCAAAATCGCGCGGAATACTGTCCTTTAGGCAGCACGGCAAGATTGTATCTCAATTGAAGTAAGCCGGCCCGAGAAAGACCCAATAAAGGTACAGCAAGAGTAAAAACAATTCGAGATTTCACGCTTCCTTTTACGCAGGATTAACCCAACCTGACGTCAATTCATAGCTAACAGAATCTCAAGAAGATCGATTCATCGACCCTGCTGTTTCTCGTATTTCAGGCCGCGTATGTCTTCTATTAATACAAATTATTCCAGCATGGCGGCGTTACAAACCCTCCGGTCTGTGACGGCAGATCTCTATGCGACGCAGAATAGAGTTTCGACCGGCCTGCGGGTCGAGAAGGCATCCGACAATGCAGCCTACTGGTCCGTTGCAACGACGATGCGCACGGACAACAGGGCGCTTTCAGCGGTTTCCGATGCCTTGGGCCTCGGCGAAGCGATGACGGATACCAGTTCTTCCGCGCTTGCCTCGATCGTCGATATCATCGGCGACATGAAAGCCAAGCTGATAGCGGCGACCGAGAAGAGTGTCGACAAGGCAAAAATCCAGGATGAGCTCGATGCGCTGAACGGCAGACTGGTGGCGACCGCCAGTTCTGCCTCCTTTTCCGGCGAGAACTGGCTAAATACCGACATTCCCGGCCTCGACCTTATGACGCAATATAACAAGAGTATCGTTTCGGCCTTCATTCGCGGAGGCGACGGCAGTGTCAGCGTCGACACGACCGATGTCGATCTCACACGGTTGGCGCTTTTCAATTCGAGCGGCGGAGGGCTGCTGCAAGCGGATGAAAAATCGCTTGGGCTGATCGGCGGATTGCGGAATGCCGATTTTACCGGCGTCGGGCAAAGGGGTTACAGTGTCTACTGGTTCTTCGGCCCCGCCACTCTTCCCAATCCAAGCACCGGCGTCTTCACCGCAACGGACAAGATGACCTTCGACCTCACCGTCGACGGCGCGGAAACGCGCACGGTGACGATCGACAGGAATACGATCGACGCTGCATTGGGAACGACCAATGGTTATATCGCCAACGCCAATGATTTTGCCACCGTTATACGCCTGGCAATGTCCAACATGGGCTGGTCACCTGGCAGCGTCACATCCCCGGGAGGCCTGCTTTATTTTACCAGCGGCGAAATTCCGGGTAGCAGTGCATCGAGCATGGTCATTTCAAACGTGACCTCGACGCTTGCCGGCGGTTATGCTTTTGCGCTCAATGTACCTGCATTACAACGGCAGGACGGCACCGTCGCGAGCTATCAGTTCGGATTTGCAGGTCCATTCGCCGTGCAGCGTGATGTCGCGTTTTCTTTCAGCGTGAATGTCAACAATGGCGCCACGAAAACCGTGACCATCAACCGCAGCCTTGTCGACAGCGTTCTCGGCACGAATGACGGAAAGATCAATACTGCCGGCGATTATGCGCGCATCCTTGGTGCCGTGCTGGCCGGAAGCGGAATGCAGGCCACTGCGGCAGGCTCGAATATATTGCTTCAGGCGGATTCGGCCATGCATCCGCAAGCGGGCGCGACGCGATCAACCATCCGGCTTTTCGGCGTTACCGACAATATCGGCTATGCGCCCAATTTCGATATTACCGATATCGACATCACGAATCCCGCCAATGACCTGCAAAACTATATCGGCGGTATCAACATGATGGAGCAGAAAGTTATTCAGGCTGCAAGCTATCTGGGCGATGTCAGCAAGCGGCTCAATATGCAGGACAATTTCGTCAATACGTTGCAGGATTCCGTCGCAAGCGGCATCGGGCGGCTCATCGATGCCAATATGGAGGAAGAATCCTCACGGCTGACGGCCCTGCAGAGCCAGCAGCAACTCGCCCTGCAATCTCTCTGGATCGCCAACAGCGCACCGCAAAACGTGCTCCAGCTCTTCCAGTAAGATGCCCCGCAATGGACGCCGAAATGCCTCATCGGGGTGCGTCACGACCTCGCATCGATGGCAGTAGCTTTGCTGCCTGGCAGCGGATAAGAGACATTCTGCGGCGA
The DNA here is from genome assembly GCF_056405875.1 of Rhizobium sp. P1_E6. Classification (NCBI taxonomy): domain Bacteria; kingdom Pseudomonadati; phylum Pseudomonadota; class Alphaproteobacteria; order Hyphomicrobiales; family Rhizobiaceae; genus Rhizobium; species Rhizobium sp. P1_E6. The sequence continues at coordinate 158,716 of NZ_JBFUBG010000002.1, forward strand.
GCCTCGCGACGGAGACTCCTATCGCAAAGTCGGGTGCGGCGAGGTTTGCATGAAGTCCGAAACAGTAGAAGTACGGCCGCTGGCAGGCATCGCGCTTGCTTGCGCCGGTTACGCTTGCTTTGCCCTGCAGGATGCCTTGGTCAAATGGCTCGTGGCCGACTACGAGGTTCCGGAAATCCTGTTCATGCGCAGCATGGTCATCGTGATCATCACCGGCGTTCTCGTGCGCTATCGCCGCCATCCTTCGATCTTCAAGAGCCCCTATAGAGGCACGGTCGTGCTTCGCTCGGCGCTGATGCTGATCGCCTGGCTGCTGTTTTACAATGCCGCCCGGTATCTGGGACTTGCCGAGCTGACGACGCTCTATTTCTCGGCGCCGATCATCGTCATGTTCCTGTCGATCCTGGTTCTCAAGGAAACAATCGGACCGGGGCGCTGGATCGCCTGCGTCGGCGGCTTCATCGGCGTCACCATCGCCGCAAACCCCACGCATTCGCCGAACCTGCTGCCGGCCGCCATGTGCCTCACCGCGGGTTTCTGCTGGGCCTGGAGCACGATCCTCATCCGGCTCGTCAGCCGCAGCGAGACGACACTCACTCAGATGTTCGCGACAAGCTTGCTGTTCGCGATTGCCTGCGCCCTGTCGTTCCCCTGGATCTGGAAAACGCCCGATGCCACAGGCTGGGCTTTGATGCTGGGTCTCGGCCTCGTCGCCACACTCGGGCAATTCCTTCTCTATGAAGGGTTCCGATACGCGCCGGCCTCGGCGCTCGCGCCCGTCGAATATAGCGGGCTCTTGTGGGCCTTCGTTTACGGCTATCTCATCTGGGCGGAAATCCCGGCGGTAAACGTCTTCGTAGGCGCGCTCATCATCGTCGCCTCGAGCCTGGTATTGATTGCCTGGGAGCGCCATGGCGAGCCCGGCCGGAAGAAGCGCGCGGCTTGCTGAGAGAAACGTATCGGAATGGCTGACGTCAGTGAGGATTTCCAACGAACGCCTTGCCGGCAAGCCGCGCCACGCTCTGCCCGATAGCCAGTGAGGCAGTCAGGCCGGGGCTTTCGATCCCATACAGCGCTATATAGGCGGGGTGTCCCGTTTTCTCCGGCCCTTGAAGCACGAAGTCGCCACCACCGCCCGAAACCGGACCAGCGATTTTTGGACGTATGCCTGAATAGGCGGGCTGCAGGGCACCATTCTCCAGATCGGGCCAATAGCGGCGGATTGCGGAATAAAATTTATCCGCGCGACGCGGGTCGACATCATAGTCGATCGTCTCAACCCACTCGACATCAGGACCGAAGCGCGCCTGGCCTGCAAGGTCGAGCGTCAGGTGCACACCGAGACCACCGGGTTCGGGGACCGGGTAGATCAGCTGCGTCGCCGGCGCGCGGCCGGTCAGTGCGAAGTAGCATCCCTTGGCATAGTGACGTGGCGGGATCGTGCTGACGTCCAGGCCCAACAGTTTTTCGGACAGCGCCCAGGCATTCAAGCCTGCAGCATTCACCACGAGGCCTGCTTCAATTTTGACCGGATCGCGGCCGCCGACTGATAGATGAATCTTGTTCGCAGCCAACTCGCCTTCGATGACAGGAGAATTGCAGACGATCGCTCCCCCGTTTGCCTCGATATCCGTGATATATGCCTGCATGAGACTGTGACTGTCGATGATGCCTGTTGACGGGGAGACAAGCGCCGCGAAGCCCCTGATCCGGGGTTGTCTGCGGGTAAGCTCCGCTGCGTCGATCAGGTAGCAGTCCTCCACTCCATTTGCTTCAGCCTGCCTGGACAGCTTTTCGAGGTAACCGAGTTCCTCCTCGCTCGACGCAACGACGAGCTTGCCGCAAGCCTTGTGAGGGACGCTCCGCTCACGGCAATATTCGTAGAGCTTGTGTTTTCCCGCAACGCAGAGCTCTGCCTTCAAACTGCCAGTTGCATAGTAGAGCCCGGCGTGGATGACCTCGCTGTTGCGGGCAGACGTAATGCTGCCGGTCATTGGCTCCGCTTCGAGAAGCACCACCTCGCGGCCGGACATGGCAAGTTCGCGCGCTACCGCCAACCCCACGACCCCTCCACCCACGACGACGCAGTCGAGGTCCAGTACCTCCGTCATGCAGCTCCATCCTCCAACTGCGGGGAGGGGCCTCTCCGGTCGAATTTTGGGAGCCCCTGACAACGCAATTCAGCGCCAAGTATCATCTGTCGAACCTATCCCAAAATCATGACGATGGGGAAATACGATTCCGCGGGCGAGATCTGAGCCGTCACCCCAGAGAGGGAACGATGCTAGCCCGACAAGGCGAAAATACCGTTTTTTCAGATATTTATGGCGGAAGAGGTGGGATTCGAACCCACGGTACGGTTTCCCGCACGCCGGTTTTCAAGACCGGTTCCTTAAACCACTCGGACACTCTTCCATCCAGTTGATCTGGCTGATCTTTGCCGGAAGAATTCGTTTTTGACGAAGACTGCTTCCGTCGACAACCAAATCGCGGTTTGGCAGGCTTTATAGCGGTTCGGACTTCAGCGTCAACTTGCTCTCTCACATATCGAGCGGCAATTGCGCAGATAAACTGCTTCGATCGTCCGGCTCCCCCAGGCGTTACCCAATCTACTCAACTGTTTATAACATCGGGAAGAAATGCCCCATTGTGGGGCATCGCGACGGCTTCCAACCGAATAGTCCTGTCACGAAGCGAAACCGTCCGATGCGGGGATAATGCCCCTATTCCATTCCCGGACAGGTTAAAATCAACCAGACATTAACCATAGTCATTAGAATTCGAGCTATCGTCGGGAAATCGTTCGCAAATTTGCCACGATATTCACAAGATTAAAGTCTCGTTAGGCAGGCAGGTAATAAGGCAACTCCAACTCATTCACGAGTGAGTTTCTTAACCATAACGGTCTTGAGTGGCGTGGGGCATATGAAACTGAATTACGGGGCGGCGTCTTTCGCAACGACAGCTCGATGGCTGGCATTGTCGGCCATGTGCGTAACAGTGGCGGCCTGCGGCACGACACAAGCCGTTCCCAAGAAGAAATCCCACGGCAAGGAATATTTCTCCGAGAGCGAATACGGCGTCAAAGCCAGCCCGCGCGTTGCCAACGGCAACAACATCCCGAAGGGCGGCGGCCGCTACATCGTCGGCGATCCCTATGTGGTGAAGGGCAAGATGTATTACCCTCGGGAAGATTACTCCTATAACAAGGTAGGCATCGCTTCCTGGTACGGTTCCGCCTTCCATGGCCGGTTGACGGCAAATGGCGAAGTCTACGACCAGATGCACCTTTCCGCTGCGCATCCGACCTTTCCGCTGCCGAGCTATGCGCGCGTAACCAATACGGAGAACGGTTCGTCTGTGATCGTGCGGGTCAACGACCGTGGGCCGTACCATGAAGGCCGCATCATCGACCTTTCCAACAAGACGGCCTCCATGCTCGACCTGCAGCACAGCGGCACGGGCAATGTTCGCGTTCAATATGTCGGGAAGGCGCCGCTTGACGGCCACGACATGCCGTATCTGATGGCATCCTATGTTCCGAAGGGCAGCCGTATTCCGGGCGCCTATCCGGGCGGGGGCCAGATCGCGACCGGCGTGATGGTTGCCTCCAACAGCAAGAAGATCACCGGCGACCAACTGCAGAGCCTTGACGACTATTCCAGTCCTTCGCCTGCCAACGTACCGGTACCATTCTCCTCGACAGCCTATGCGGGCTCGACGCCGAATGCCAAGTATCCCGGCGCCAAGTATCAGGGCTCTACGCAGAGCGCCAGGTATACTGCGGCTCCGGCTGCACAGATGGCACCCGTGCCGATGCAGGCGCCGGCAGGCGGTCATTTCCTGGCCCCGCCGCCCGCCTTCGCCAATGGCGGACAGGCGATGGAGCAGATGGTGGTTCTGCCGGAAATCGGTCCCATTCCCTATGAGCGCCCGAATGGCTGGTCGAAGGGCACGTCGCTTGCCATGAACTACCAGGAAGCAGTCGTCGTCAACGTTCCGATCGCCTTCGACGCCGTGATGGTGCATAATGACGGGCTGACGCAGGACTCGATCCTCGCTTCCTTCAAGCGGCAGAATGGCGGCGCTGCACAGGCGCGATAAAAACCCACGATAAAGTGTAATTGCATCGGCTTCCGGCTCGCTTTACCCTCTTGAATCAGCCCGCACGATCAATGGGATTAGCGATGTTGAAGCCGCTGCTTCGCCTCTTTGCATGTCTGCTTTTACCTGCTTCTGCAGCCCTTGCCGCAGAAGGCACCGATGCCGGCTTTGTCACCAAGGCCACGCAAGCCTATATGATTGAAGCTTCGACGGGAACGGTGCTTCTCTCCAAGAACGAAAATCAGGTCTTTGCCCCTGCTTCGCTTGCCAAGCTGATGACGATGGATCTCGTTTTCAGTGCCGTCAGCAAGGGTCAGATTTCGCTCGATACGGAATATCCCGTCTCCGAATATGCCTGGCGCACCGGCGGCGCGCCTTCGCGTGCGGCCACGATGTTTGCAGCACTGAAATCGAAGGTCCGCGTCGAGGATCTGATCAAGGGCGTTGCGATCCAGGGCGCTAATGACGGCTGCATCATCCTTGCCGAGGGCATGGCCGGCAGCGAGGACCAGTTTGCGGCATCGATGACCCGGCGTGCTCGCGAGCTCGGTATGGAAAAGGCTGTCTTCGGCAATTCAACCGGGATTCCCGATGGCAAGAGCAAGGTGACGGCAAAGGAATTGGTGACGCTCGCCGTCGATCTGCAGGCTTCTTACCCCAATCTCTATCCCTATTTTGCCCAAGCGGATTTCGAGTGGAACAAGATCTTCCAGCGTAACCGCAATCCGCTGCTCGGCATGGATCTTGGCGCCGACGGGCTGGCGACGGGCTTTACGGAAGGCGAGGGCTATTCGATCGTCGCCTCGGTGCAGCGCGACGGACGGCGGCTCTTCGTGGCACTTGCCGGCATTGCCTCCGACAAGGAGCGTACGGAAGAAGCCAAACGCGTACTGGAATGGGGGCTGACGGCCTTCGAAAGCCATCAGGTCTTTGCAGACACGGAAGTCATCGGCGCTGCAAGCGTCTATGGCGGCACGGCGCGAACCGTCGATCTCGTCGCCAAGGCGCCGGTCAGCGTCTATGTTCCGATCAATAATCCCGACCGGCTCGCAGCCCGCATCGTCTATCGCTGGCCGCTGACGGCGCCCGTGAAGGCTGATACGGAGGTCGGTACATTGCGCATCGTTTCCGGCAACAGGATGCTGCGCGAAGTGCCGCTCTATACGGTGCAATCCGTCGAGGTGGGGTCGCTCACCAGCCGGGCGGTCGATGCGCTGCTGGAGCTTGGCGAATCGCTGTTCTTCTCCTGGCTGTGGGACACGTCCGAGCAGAGCTGAGACCGTTTTTGCGAGCGAATTTTCCGGCGATTAGCCGGGGAAGGTGAATATGTCGCCGCGGCAAAAGGTTTCGTTCCGCACTATCTTCGGATAGATAGAGGAAGAGCGCGGCGCTCAGAATGCGGGAAAGTATCATTGTCGTCCGGTACAGGATTGTTCGTTACGTTTGAAGGCGGAGAGGGCGCTGGGAAGTCCACGCAGATCCGCCGCCTTGCCGAGGCCCTGAAGGTCGACGGCCATGACGTGTTGTTGACCCGGGAGCCGGGAGGCTCGCCGGGAGCCGAAGCGGTGCGCCATGTGCTGCTTTCCGGTGCGGCAGAAGCTTACGGCACCCGCATGGAGGCGATCCTCTTTGCCGCCGCCCGCAACGATCACGTTGAAGAGGTCATCCGGCCAGCACTCGCCAAGGGCAAGATCGTGCTCTGCGACCGCTTCATGGATTCCTCGCGCGTCTATCAGGGTGTCACCGGCAATCTGGAAGCGGAGTTCATCGAGACGCTGCAGCGCATCGCCATCAACGGTGTGATGCCTGATTGCACACTGATCCTTGATATTCCTGCCAAGCTGGGACTGCAGCGCGTCAGCCAGCGAAACGCCGGCGGCCCTGACCGTTTCGAGAAGGAAACGCTCGAAACCCACGAGAAACGTCGCGAAGCCTATCTGGATATCGCCGCGCGCGAGCCGGAGCGCTGCCACGTCGTCAATGCCACGCAGCCCGAAGAGGCGATCGCCGCAGAGATCCTCACCATCATCAGGCAGTTGCTGAAACCATCAGTCGAAGAGCGGATGCCGGAAGCGGCGCATCATGAGTGAGGACAGGCCCGGACTGCTCGACGGCGCCATCTGGCCGGCCGAGAATACGAAGCTCTTCGGTCATGAAGAGGCTGAGGATTTCCTGGCGCAGTTCTACCGCTCAGGCAAGGGCCATCATGCGATCCTGATCGAAGGCCCCGAAGGCGTCGGCAAGGCGACGCTTGCCTTCCGCTTCGCCAATCATGTGCTGTCGCATCCCGACCCGACTGGCGCACCCGAACGAATTGGCGATCCGGACCTCAACTCCGCGGTCAGCCGCCAGATCGTCTCTGGTGCCTCGCACAATCTGCTGCATCTTGCGCGGCCTGTAGATGAAAAGACCGGGAAAGTGAAATCGGCGATCACCGTCGACGAGGTGCGCCGGGCCGGCAAATTCTTCTCGCAGACCTCGGGCACCGGCAATTGGCGGATCGTCATCATCGATCCTGCGGACGACATGAATCGGAACGCTGCAAACGCCATCCTGAAGATCCTCGAAGAGCCGCCGAAGCGGGCGATGTTCCTCGTCCTATCGCATGCGCCGGGAAAGCTGCTGCCGACGATCCGGTCGCGCTGCCTGCCGTTGAAGCTTGCGCCGCTCGACGATCAAGCGCTGGTTGCGGCACTAACTCATCTCGGTATTCAGGGAGAGGGACAGGCCCTGCTTTCCACCGCCAAGGGCAGCGTGGGCGAGGCGCTGAAATTGCTGAACTATGGCGGCGGGGATATTATCGAAGCCTATAACGCGGTTCTGTCCTCAGAAGGGCCTGCGGCGCGCAAGGCCATGCACCGGCTTGCCGATGCGCTTTCGGGCAAGGAAAGCGACACGATCTTCGATTTCTTCGTTAGTCATGTGGGTGATGATGTGATGAACCGCGCGCGCAACGCGGCAGGCGAGGGGCAGATTGCGACGGCGGAGCGCCTGGCGCGGCTCTATTCCGCGATCACCGAGAAGCTGACCATTTCCGACGCCTATAATCTCGACCGCAAGCAGACGATCATGGAAGTGCTTTCCGACATCAAACAGCCGGGTGCTTAGAACGTCCTGCGTTCATTCCGACGCACCAAGGATACTCTACCTCTTTATTTTTATTCGGTCCCGGACGCAAAACCGCTGCACACTTTTGCTGGAATTGTTCTGGTCAGCCGGCCAGCAATTTCCAGGCGACGATGGCAAGCGTAACGGCCAGCACGATACGGATTGTCCGCTCGTGCAGTTTCGGTGCGAGAAGGCTGCCGACGATGATGCCGGGAATGGAGCCGACGAGCAGGGCAAGCAGCATCGACCAATCGATCTCTCCAATGAGCCAGTAACCCGTGCCGCCGATCAGCGTCAGGGGCACCGCATGGACGATGTCGGAGCCGACGATCTCACGCACATCGAGCCGTGGGTAGAGGACGAGCAGGATCGTGACGCCGAGAGCGCCGGCGCCGACCGATGTCAGGGTGACGAGCACGCCAAGCACAAAACCGAGAACGACCGTGAAGACCGCGATGGTCGCCGGCTGCGGCGGCATCCGATCACCGATGGCGCGGCGGGCAAATTCGAGGATCTGGCTGCGGAAAACGAGCATGATCGCGGTCATGGCCAGAAGCCAGCCGAGCGCCGTGGTGATGGTGTTGGTCACGCCGATGCTCTTGCGGTCGACGCCGGCCATCAGCCAGAGCATTAGCAGCGCGGCCGGAACGCTGCCGGCTGCAAGACTGCCGACGATCTTCCAGTTGACGCGCCCATGCATGCCGTGAACGGCGGTCCCGGCCGTCTTGGTGATCGCCGCATAGAGAAGATCGGTCCCGACTGCCGTCRCCGGATGGACGCCGAAGAGGAGAACGAGCAGGGGCGTCATCAGCGAACCGCCGCCCACGCCGGTAATGCCGACAAGCGCTCCCACTACGAGACCGGACAGGGAATAGAGAGGCTCGAACGTCAAATACGCGCCTCCGACGGCGTGCGGCCATGACCATTCCGATCGATGAAAAATAGCACTTCGCTTCCGTCCCGCCCTCTTGTGAGAGAAGGGGTAGATTGCGCCAGAACGTGAGTCAAGTTCACCGCCGCGCGTCTCCGAAATCGTAGGCGGCTGCCAAACTTGATGTTTCGCTCGTGCGAGACATGCGCTAATAGCGGCTGACGATTTTTATAGAGTAAGCCGGAATTGGCCGCCATGACAGACAAGACCCCGTTCTACATCACGACCGCGATTTCCTACCCCAACGGCAAGCCCCATATCGGCCATGCCTACGAGCTGATTGCGACCGACGCGATGGCGCGCTACCAGCGCCTCGACGGCAAGGATGTCTTCTTTCTGACGGGGACCGACGAACACGGCCAGAAGATGCAGCAGACGGCGCGGGCGGAGGGCATCACGGCGCAGGCGCTTGCTGACCGCAACTCCGGCGAATTCCAGGCAATGGCGAAGCTGCTCAATGCTTCGAACGACGACTTCATCCGCACCACACAGGAGCGTCACCACGAGACCTCGCGGAACATCTGGAACCTGATGGCCGACAACGGCGATATCTACAAGGATTCCTATGCCGGCTGGTACTCGGTGCGAGACGAAGCCTATTACCAGGAAAATGAGACGGAGCTGCGCGCCGACGGCGTGCGCTATGGGCCGCAGGGCACCCCTGTCGAATGGGTGGAAGAGGCAAGCTACTTCTTCAAGCTCTCCGAATACCAGGACCGGCTGCTGAAGCATTACGAGGAGAACCCCGATTTCATCGGTCCGGCCGAACGCCGCAACGAGGTGATCTCCTTCGTCAAGTCGGGCCTGAAGGATTTGTCGATCTCGCGCACGACCTTCGACTGGGGCATCCAGGTGCCGAACGATCCCTCGCATGTCATGTATGTGTGGGTCGATGCGCTGACGAACTACATCACGGCGACCGGCTATATCGAAGACCGCAACGGACCGCGGGCGAAATATTGGCCGGCTGATGTGCACATCATCGGCAAGGACATCATCCGCTTCCACGCCGTCTACTGGCCGGCCTTCCTGATGTCGGCCAAGCTGCCGCTGCCGAAGCGCGTCTTTGCCCACGGCTTCCTGCTCAACAAGGGCGAGAAGATGTCGAAATCGCTCGGCAACGTCGTCGATCCGGTCAATCTGGTGAACCATTTCGGCCTCGACCAGGTACGCTATTTCTTCCTGCGCGAAGTCTCCTTCGGACAGGACGGCAGCTATAGCGAAGAGGCGATCGGCACGCGCATCAATTCCGACCTCGCCAACGGCATCGGCAACCTTGCCAGCCGTTCGCTGTCGATGATCGTGAAGAATTGCGATGGCCAGATTCCGGAATGCGGCCCGCTGACCGACGAGGACAAGGCCCTGCTGGCGCAGGCCGATGCTCTGTACGCCTCGACACGCGAGGACATGGGCAAGCAGCTGATCCACCGCGCGCTCGCCTCCATCATCGCCGTCGTCTCCGAGACCGACCGCTATTTCGCCGGCCAGCAGCCGTGGGCGCTGAAGAAGACCGATCCGGCGCGCATGGGCACGGTGCTTTATGTGACAGCAGAGGTCGTCCGTCAGATCGCCATCCTGCTGCAGCCGTTCGTACCGGACTCCGCCGACAAGCTGCTCGACCGCGTGGCCGCCCCTGCAGACAAGCGCGATTTCGCAGCGCTTGGCGAAGCGGGCCGCCTGGTGCCGGGAACGCCGCTCGAAGCACCGACGCCGGTCTTCCCGCGCTATGTAGCTCCGGAGGCTTAAGGCCGTGCTGGTCGATACGCATTGCCATCTGGACTTCGCCGAGTTCGAGGCGGAGCGCGACGAGATCGTTGCACGCGCCCATCAGGTCGGAGTTGCGCAGATGGTGACGATCTGCACCCGCGTGCGCAAGCTCGACGGGCTGCTTGCCATCACCGAGAAATATCCCTCCGTCTTCTGTTCGGTCGGAACGCATCCCAACAATGCGGGTGACGAACTGGATATCCAGACGGAAGATCTGGTGCGGCTCGCCAATGCTCATCAGAAGGTTGTCGCGATCGGCGAAGCGGGTCTCGACTATTTCTACGACACGCAGAAGCCCGAGGACCAGCAGACCGGCTTTCGTCGCCATATCGCTGCAGCGCGCGAAACGCAGCTTCCGCTCGTCATCCACAGCCGCAGCGCAGATGCCGACATGGCTGCAATCCTGACCGAAGAGACAGGGAAGGGGGCCTTCCCCTTCATTTTGCATTGCTTTTCTGCCGGTCCGGAGCTGGCGAAGACCGGTGTCGAGCTCGGCGGCTATATCTCCTTTTCCGGCATCCTGACCTTTCCGAAATCGGAGGAACTGCGCGAGATCGCCAAGTCGATCCCGCACGACCGGCTGCTCGTCGAAACGGATGCCCCGTATCTGGCGCCGAAGCGCTGGCGCGGCAAGCGCAATGAGCCGTCCTATGTGGTGAACACGGCCGAGGTGCTGGCCGATACGATCGGCCTTCCTTACGAGGAGGTCGCGCGGATCACCACCGATAACGCCTTCCGCCTGTTTTCGAAGATGCCGAGGATCTAGCGGCGTGTCACGGCGGCAGCGGTTCACCATTCTCGGCTGTTCGTCGTCACCGGGCGTGCCGCGCATCACCGGTGACTGGGGCGCCTGCAATCCGGACAATCCAAAGAACAAAAGAACGCGCGCGGCCTTTATGGTGCAGCAGTTTTCGGCAGATGGGGCTGCGACGACCGTCGTGGTCGATACCGGCCCGGATTTTCGCGAACAGATGATCAGGGCAGGGGTCGACCACGTGGATGCGGTTCTCTACACCCATCCGCATGCCGACCATATTCACGGCATCGACGATCTGCGTGGTTATTTCCACAATACCCGCCGGCGCGTACCGATCTTTGCCGAACCGTTCACCATGGGCAGGCTGCAGGAGGCCTTCGGCTACTGCCTGGAGACGCCGCCGGGCAGCAATTATCCGCCGATCGCGCTGCCGAACGTGATCGAGGACATGGAAAAGCCCGTTGAGATCCATGGGCCAGGCGGAACGATCGCCTTCATGCCGCATCTGCAGCAGCACGGCGACATCCATTCGCTCGGCTTCCGRATCGGGAATGTTGCCTATTGCAGCGATGTCAGCGATTTTCCGCCGCAAACGGTAGAGAAGCTGCAGAACCTCGACATTCTCATCATCGACGCTCTGCAATATGCCTATCATCCCAGCCATCTCTCGCTGGAACAGTCGCTCGACTGGATAGAGCGGCTAGGACCGAAGCGGGCGATCCTCACGCACATGCATACGCCGCTCGACTATGATGTGGTCATGGCGCAAACGCCGGACCATGTGGTACCGGCGTTCGACCAGATGAGCTTCGAGGTCGAGATTTAGCTGCCGATGTAAGGCGCAACCTCGAGGTATCCGCGATGGATCATGTCCAGCGAGACATAGAGGATGATCAGCAGGCCGACGTAGGCGATCCAGCGATGTTTGTTGAGCAGGCGGGCGATGAGGTTCGCTGCAATGCCCATCAGCGCGATCGAAAGGCAGAGACCGAGGACGAGCACGCTCGGGTGCTCGCGAGCGGCACCCGCAACCGCCAGCACGTTGTCGAGCGACATGGAAACATCGGCGATGACGATCTGCGTCGCAGCCTGGAGAAATGTCTTCCTCGGCGCAGCTGCGCCGGCTTCAGCCGCATGTTCCTCACCATGACCGGCGCGCAGCTCACGCCACATCTTCCAGCAGACCCAGAGAAGCAGCAGGCCGCCAGCGAGCAGCAATCCGACGATTGCCAGAAGATAGACGGCGACGGAAGCAAACAGGATGCGGAGCACCGTTGCCGCCAGAATGCCGACAATGATCGCCTTGCGGCGCTGCGTAGCTTCCAGGCCGGCAGCAGCAAGGCCGATGACGACGGCGTTGTCGCCGGCGAGAACGAGGTCGATAGCAATGACCTGCAGCAGAGCCGTCAAACCGGCCGCTGTGAAAATATCCATATTGAAGTACCCCCAGGATATGCTTCGAGCGTGCTAGCGTCTTGAGGGTTTTCCGTCAACCGGCGAAGGGATGCGTTGTCGGCCGCGTCCACGGATATGCCCATTGCAATCTGAGCCGTGTAATTCGGTCGGTTGCGCTCGATGTGGTGTCCCGCGCGAACGGATCGATGTAGATTATGGAACGATTCTTTTCTTCGATCCGCAGGCCCATGGAAACTTTGCTTTATCTCCCCGTCAAAGGCTTCCTCGAAAAGGCAGGTTACGTCGTCAAGGGTGAAGTCGGCGGCTGTGATCTCGTCGGCTTGAGCGATGACGATCCGCCTGTGGTGGTGGTTTGCGAGCTGAAGCTCAGCTTCAATCTCGAGCTCATCCTTCAGGCGGTCGATCGCGCTGCCGTCTCCGACGAAGTCTGGATCGCGGCGCGGATTTCCGCCAAAGGCAAAGGGCGGGAGGCCGACAAGCGCTACCGCGACCTCTGCCGCAGGCTCGGCATCGGCATGCTCGGCATTTCGGATGCGGGTGACGTCAGCATCATCGTCGGCTCCGTATCGCCAATGCCACGGACCAATCCGAAGCGACGCTCGAGGCTCATGCGCGAGCATCAGAAACGGCGCGGCGACCCGGCGCTCGGCGGCAGTACGCGCACGCCGCTCATGACGGCATATCGCCAGCAGGCGCTCGGCTGTGCGGCAGCGCTGGCGTCAGGACCGCTTCGCGTGCGCGACATCAGGGCCAGTGTGCCGGAGGCAGGCAAGATACTGCAGTCCAATGTCTACGGCTGGTTCGAACGGCTCGACAGAGGCATCTATGGCTTGACGAACGCCGGACGGGAAGCGCTGCAGCGCTGGCCGCAGCCGGAGATGCAAGCGGCCGAATAGCTATCCGGCACAGGTTTAGTTCCATAATCTATCTTATGCGATTTTCGTGCAGCCACGGGCACATTCTATTTTTAAGCGCGACATGCCAATGATATCAACGGCTTGCTCTGAACTTTTAAAATCTCCCCACTCCCATGTTTGAACGGCTAAGCGATCGTGGATGGAATTGATGGCGATGAGTGAGTGCGACCTACAGCGGATCGAGCGCTGAAAGTGATCGACGCACGGCATGGCGATGATTTATGGCGAAGCGTCAATCACGGAAAATAGACATTGATGTGAGATGCAACTTGTCTGATAGTTTGATCAACATCACACACCTCTCCATGCCATCATCTGAGCGGAATGCTTTAAACATATGAGATCCCCTATTTTTTCGCGGTTCCTGGCAGCGATAGCGCTCGCCGCAATCTTCACGTCAGGGCAGCCAGCCTATGCGGAAAACCCGTCCGCACCCTGGCCACAGACGCTGAGCGACCTGCCGGCGGAATCCGGCATCCGATTCGGCACGCTCGAAAACGGCATGCGGTTTGCGATCATGCGCAACGCCACGCCGCCTGGACAGGCCGCGATCCGCTTCCGTATAGGATCCGGCTCGCTGGACGAGAACGAAGATCAACAAGGTCTGGCGCATTTCCTCGAACATATGGCCTTCAAGGGCTCGACGCATGTCGCCCAGGACGAGATGATCCGGATCCTGCAGCGTAAGGGCCTGGCCTTCGGGCCAGATACCAATGCCAACACCTCCTATGACGAGACCGTCTATGCGCTCGATCTTCCAGAAGTCGACGCAGACACGCTTTCAACCGGCCTGATGCTGATGCGCGAGACGGCGAGCGAGCTGACGCTGGATGCCGGCGCCTTCGACCGGGAGCGCGGTGTCATCCTGTCGGAAGAGCGGCTGCGCGACACGCCGCAATATCGTGCCGCAATCGGCGTCACGAACTCCCTGCTCGCCGGCCAGCGCGTTACGATGCGCTCACCGATCGGCAAAGTCGACATCATCAGCAATGCGCCCGTCGATCTGCTTCGCGATTACTACCACACCAACTACCGGCCAGAGCGCGCAACGCTGATCGTGGTCGGCGATGTCGACCCAGCCGCAATCGAGACCCAGATCAGGCAGCGTTTTGGCGACTGGAAGGTCGCCGCTCCGGCCCCGCAGAAGCCCGATCTCGGCATGCTGAAAGCGAAAGGCGAAAGCGCCGAGGTCATTCCGGTCCCCGGCGGCACAACGAATGTGCAAATCGCCTGGACGCGTCCCTATGACGCCTCACCCGACACGTTCGCCAAACGCCGGGCAGAATTGGTCGAGGATCTCGGTCTTCTCGTGCTCAAACGCCGGCTGAGCGCCATGGCCAACAGGGCCAACGCGCCCTTCATCAGCGCCGCCGTCGGTTCCCAGGATCTTTTCGACTCCGCCCGCATCGTCGTCATCATGGCGAATTCCGAGACGGACAAATGGCAGCCGGCACTTGCGGCCATCGACCAGGAGCAGCGCCGTTTCCAGCAATTCGGCGCCGAGCAGTCAGAGCTCGATCGCGAAATCATCGAATACCGCTCGCTTCTGCAGGCCGCTGCGGCCGGTGCTGCGACACGCACGAGTCCCGACATCGCTTCCATGCTGGCGAGTAGCGTCGATGACAAGCAGGTCTTCACCTCACCCGCGGAAGATCTGTCGATGTTCGAAACCATGACGAAAGACCTCACAGCGGCCGAGGTCAACCAGACCCTCGCGCATGTCTTCTCCGGCAACGGTCCGCAGCTCGTGCTGCAGACGGCGCAAGCGCCGCAGGGTGGTGCCGGCGACATCAAGCGGGTCTATGACACCTCCCTCGCCGTTCCGGTTACGGCGCCGTCAAGTGCGGCAGCCGTCGTCTGGCCCTACGCGCATTTTGGCGATCCCGGCACGGTCGTCGAACGACGCGTCGTCGAAGATCTCGGTCTGACTATGGTGCGCTTTGCCAACGGCGTGCGGCTCACCGTCAAACCGACCAAGCTGCGCGCCAACGAAGTGCTTGTCCGCGAGGATATCGGCCACGGCCGGCTGGACCTGCCGAAAGACCATCCCCTGCCCATCTGGACATCGCCGGCCGTCGTGCTCTCTGGCACCAAGGCCATGGATTATCCGGATCTGCAGAAAGCACTGGCAGCGAAGATCGCGGGTATCGACTTTTCCGTGGGCGACAGCACCTTCCAGTTCACCGGTCAGACGCAGACGGAGGATCTTGCGACGCAATTGCAGATCATGACCGCCTACACGTCCGACCCGGCTTACCGGCCGGAAGTTTTCAAGCGCGTCCAGCAAGCCTATTTGAACAACCTCGATCAGTATGAGGCAACGCCTGGCGCCGTCATCAGTCGCGATTTTGCCGGCCTCGTGCATTCCGGCGATCCGCGCTGGAGTTTTCCTGATCGGGCGCAATTGTCGGCCACGAAGCTGGAAGATTTCGAAGCGCTGTTTCGGCCCCATATCTCCACTGGACCGATCGATATCACCATCGTCGGCGATATAACGGCGGACGAGGCAATCCGTCGGACCGCAGAAACCTTCGGCACCCTGCCGGCCCGTGCAGACACGACACTGGGCAATGCGGCAAACGAGGTGAATTTCCCCGCGCCCACTGGAAAACCGGTCATGCGGACCCATAGCGGCAGAGCCGATAATGCCGCGGCCATCGTCGCTGCTCCTGTCGGCGACATGCTTTCGGATATGCAGCGGGGTTTTGTGGCCAACGTCGCTGGCCAGATCTTCGAGAACAGGCTGATCGACCAGTTTCGTATTGCCGAAGGCGCGACCTACAGTCCGCGAGGCGCCATGGACCTGTCATGGGACATTCCCGGCTATGGCTACGCCTATCTCTATGTCGAGACGACGCCGGCCAAGGTCGAAAATTTCTATGCGCTCGTGGACAAGATCGCTGCCGATCTGCGATCAAAAGATGTCTCGCCAGACGAACTTGTCCGCGCCCGAGCGCCGATTATCGAGACATTGAAGCACCAGCAGCAGAGTAACGAATATTGGGTGCAATATCTGAACGGCGCTCAAACGGACCCTCGGCGTCTGGAGCGAATACGAGACAATCTCAGCGGCTACGACAACGTGACTGCCGAGAGTATCCGCCAATTTGCCGCGACCTATTTCCAGCCGGATAAATTCTGGAAATTCGAGGTGCTGCCGGCAGCGGTACGATAGGCACAGCGTGCTTCAGAGCAGGATCTCGGACACGCGCTTCGGGATCCTTTCCAATTTGCTTCATCATACCGGTTGATGCCTGACAATGACGAGCGGGATTGTCTGTGTAAAAACGTCGAGATCGTTTTGATGGCGAAGCTGCGCTCAGCTGGCTAGATGCCCAAACGAATTTTACCGGTCTTCGCATGGCATCCGATCATTCTCATCCCATCCAGGAATATGCGCGCGTCGTGCGCGAGAAAAATCTTTTGAAGCTTCGTCTTCTTTCGGTCGACCGGCAGCTTGCCACGGCCGGCGGCGCCTGGAAATCCTATCTGGAGGAGACGCGCCTGTCGATCATCGAAGCGATGCTTGCGCTTGAGGAAGAGGGCGACGGCTATCTCTTGCTGATGCGCAAGGACGGCTCGGCGTAGGTTCCCTTCAGGCCGAGGCGAAGGGATGCGAGCGCCCTCTCCGCCTCCTCGATCTCCTTGAGCACCAGGCGCTGCTTGCGATGATCCATTCCGCCACCAGCGAGTGCGGCATCCACCAGTTCGAGCACATCAGTCGCTTCGACGACCACGCGCGTCGCACCTCTCTGCAACGACGCGACAGGCTCTGCGTGTTCCACACCGGAAGAGCGCTCCGCGGCAACAAAGATGCTTCCCTCGAGGAGATAGGATGCGAGGCGTGGATCGGGCACGACTTCCAGCAAATTCTGGATTTCGTCAGCGGAAAAACAGGTTCGGCTGATCAAGCGCGAGTGAAAGGCCGCGTAGTTCATCCCCAGCGCGGCGGCGACAACATCCACCGGGTAGGCTCTCTCCACAATGAGGATCGTGTAGACGATGTCTGCGAAGGCACGGCCGCGTTGCATCATGATCGCCCCCAGGCTCTGTTCCTGCAACTATAGCGGAAGCCGCGTCAAAAGGGAGAGGCTGTTTTGATATCGTATACGTCGGGGCGATGCTAACGCGGCGCCTCGGCAGGAGACACCCCACCTGCCGGGGAAAGGCCACCTGCCTCCGGGTCCGCCAAGGCGGGTGGCCGGACCGCATCGATGCGCCCTACCCTTTGGCTCGGTTTTGCGATTTTCGCCCGCGAGGCGTCGCTTTCGGGACGGCACTCGGATCTTTCTGGTCTACTCTGTCATAGGCAACGGCTGCGGGAGGAGCTGCTGGCGCGCTGCCCTGATTTCAACGGAGGAGACGGAAATGAGCAAGAACCGTGGCGTCGTCTATTTGCGGCCCGGAAAAGTGGAAGTCCGCGACATCGACGATCCGAAACTCGAAGCGCCGGATGGCCGCCGTATCGAACATGGCGTCATCCTGAAAGTCATCTCCACCAATATATGCGGTTCGGACCAGCACATGGTCCGTGGCCGCACCACAGCGATGCCGGGCCTCGTGCTCGGGCACGAGATCACCGGCGAGATCATCGAAAAGGGCATCGACGTGGAAATGCTCGATGTCGGCGACATCGTGTCCGTGCCCTTTAATGTTGCCTGCGGACGCTGCCGCTGCTGCAAGTCGCAGGACACCGGGGTCTGCCTGACAGTCAATCCGTCGCGGGCCGGCGGCGCTTATGGTTATGTCGACATGGGCGGCTGGATCGGCGGCCAGGCGCGTTATGTCACGATCCCCTACGCCGATTTCAACCTCTTGAAACTCCCTGATCGCGACAAGGCGATGGCCAAGATCCGTGATCTCACCATGCTCTCCGACATCCTTCCGACCGGCTTCCACGGCGCTGTCAGAGCCGGGGTCGGCGTCGGATCGACGGTCTATGTCGCAGGCGCCGGCCCGGTTGGTCTTGCCGCTGCTGCATCGGCTCGCATCCTTGGTGCGGCTGTCGTCATGATCGGCGACTTCAACAAGGACCGCCTCGCCCATGCCAGCCGGGTCGGATTCGAGGCCATTGATCTCTCGAAGAGCGACCGTCTCGGAGACATGATCGCGCAGGTGGTCGGCACCAATGAAGTGGATAGCGCCATCGATGCCGTCGGCTTCGAAGCGCGTGGACATTCAGGCGGCGAGCAGCCGGCGATCGTGCTGAACCAGATGATGGAAATCACCCGCGCTGCCGGTTCCATCGGCATTCCCGGCCTCTATGTCACGGAAGATCCGGGCGCGGTGGACAATGCGGCCAAGCAGGGAAGCCTGTCGCTGCGCTTCGGCCTTGGCTGGGCAAAGGCGCAGTCGTTCCACACCGGCCAGACGCCGGTTATCAAATACAACCGCCAGCTCATGCAGGCCATCCTGCACGACCGCCTGCCGATCGCCGATATCGTCAATGCGAAGGTGATTTCACTTGAAGATGCTGCCCAGGGCTATGAAAGCTTTGACCAGGGAGCAGCCACGAAATTCGTTCTCGACCCGCATGGTGCCATCGCCAAGGCGGCCTGACTGAAATGATATGCCGGGACGGTAGTGTCCCGGCATATTCTTCTTGTCTTCCACCCACGAAAACCGATGTGCCTTCCCTGCACCCTTGCAGGAAGGTCACTGCTCGCGGAATGTATGGCTGATCTGATCCATCAGCGGCTTCGTCATGTATGAGATGACGGAGCGATCCGCGACCTTGATGAAGACTTCCGCCGGCATGCCGGGATAGAGCTTCATGTTGGTGAGCTTCCCGAGGCTCGCTGGCTCCGGCTTGATGCGCACGGGATAATAGTCGGCGCCGCTGCGCTGCTCGGTAACGACATCGGGAGAAATCGATATGACATCGCCCTTCACTTCCGGCGTCGTCCGCTGGTCGAAGGCGCTGAAGCGGATATCGACTTTCTGGCCGAGCGTGAGCTGATCGATATCGCGCGTGGCGATCTTCGCCTCAATGGTCAGATCACGCTGATCGGGTGCCAGCAACATCAGCACTTCACCGGGATTGATGACGCCGCCGACGGTATGAACCGTGAGCTGATAGATGCGGCCATTCATCGGCGCGCGCAGTTCCAGCCGGTTCAACTGATCGACGGCGGCGATGCGACGCTCCTGCGTTTCTGAAATCTTGCCCTCGACATCCGTCAGGTCCTTGGAATTCTCCGTCCGGCGATCCTCGTCGAGCTGCAGGATCTGCAGATTGATCTCGGCGATCTTGCCTTCGGCCTGCGCCCGCGACGACAGGCGCTCGCCGCGATTGCCGTCGAGTTCGACACGCTGGCGCTTGAGGCCGTTGATCTTCTGCATGGTGACGATCTTCTGATCGTAGAGCTTGGMGGCGGCATCATATTCCTGGTCGATGAGCCGGGTGGCCTCGTCGATCGACGCGAGCTGCACCGTATCACCCTTTATCTCCTCGGCGAGCTGCGCCTTGCGCTCTTCCAGCTGCTTGCGCATGCCGACGAGCGACGACCGGCGGGCATTGAAGAGCTGGACTTCGCCGTCTACGAGGTTCCTGTTGGCCGCGATATCGATGTCCTTTGCGACAATATCATCCGCGGAGAATTCCGTTGCGCCGACGCCTTCAGCCTGCAAGCGGGCGCGGCGGACATAGAGCTGGGCAAGATTGCTGTCGATGATAGCAAGATTGGCCTTCACCGAGGCGCTGTCGAGACGCAGGAGAACATCCCCAGCCTCGACATGAGCCCCTTCCTTAGCCATCAGCTCCGAGACGATGCCGCCGGTCAGATGCTGAACCTTCTTCACGTTCTGGTCGATAATGACAGTGCCCTGCCCGACCACGGCATTCGAAAGCGCCGTCGATGCAGCCCAGCCGCCCATGCCACCGACAAGGGCGACGGACAAGGCCCACACGGACAGGATATGGCGGTTCAGTGAGTGTTGCGATTTCATCCTCATCGGCTTCGCTCCGGACTGTCTCCAACGACCTTCAGAGACGCCTGTCTTGGCTGCTCGGTCTGATTTTCGGTGCTGATCACCTTGGCGAGCACCAGATCCTTCGGCCCGAAGGCCAGCGCCTGGCCGTCGCGCATGGCCAGAACCAGATCGACGCTCGAGAGCGTGCTCGGCCGGTGGGCGACGACGATGACGATGCCGCCGCGCCGGCGAACGCCTGATATCGCGCCGGCCAGTGCTATCTCGCCGTCAATGTCCAGATTGGAATTCGGTTCGTCGAGCACGACGAGGAAAGGATCGCGGTAGAGTGCACGGGCGAGCGCAATGCGCTGACGCTGGCCAGCCGAGAGCATGGAGCCGCCCGGCCCTATTTCCGTTTCGTAGCCCTTCGACAGCCGCAGGATCAGTTCGTGAACGCCGGCGTTGCGCGCTGCTGCGATAATCTCCTGCGCCTGTGCATCCTTGCGAAAGCGCGCAATGTTCTGAGCGATGGTGCCGGCAAAGAGTTCCACATCCTGCGGCAGGTAGCCGACATGACGTCCGAGCGAGGCGTCATCCCACTGGTCGAGTGCTGCGCCATCGAGGCGCACCGACCCGCGATGCACGGGCCAGAGGCCCACGAGTGCGCGCACCAGCGAAGATTTGCCCGAAGCGCTCGGGCCAATGATGCCGAGTGCGCTCCCTGCCCGCAGCGTGAAACTGACACCCTGGACGACGAGTTCTTGCTTGCCGGGCGGGCCGCTCGAAACTGCCTCGACGGCAACCTCACTGGAAGGCGTCGGCAGGGCAAGCGGCGAAACCGTCTCGGGCAGCAGTGCCAGCATCTGGCGCAGCCGGTCCCAGGACTGCTGGGCCGCAACAAAGCCCTTCCAGTTGGCAATCGCCTGCTCGACGGGTGCCAACGCCCGCGATGTCAGGATCGAAGCGGCGATGATGATGCCRCCCGAGGCCATGTTTTCGATGACGAGCACGGCGCCGGCGGCAAGCACCGCCGACTGCAGCGTCATGCGGAAGATCTTCGAGACGATCGCGTAGCCGTTGACCGTATCGGAATTGCTGCATTGAACATCGCGGTAAGCATCATTGCGCGCCGACCAACTATCGGCGAGCTCGTCGGCCATGCCCATGGCCTGGACCACTTCTGCATTGCGCTGCGCAGCACTTGCGAGCGCATTCCTCTCGGTCGCGAGTTCATAGACTTTCTTGGCTGAAGCCTGCGAGCTGCGGTTCGTCAGATAGGTCAGTACCAACAGAACCAGCGCACCGCAGATGGCGATGATGCCGATAATCGGATGGAACAGGAAACAGATGCCGACATAGAGCGGCACCCAGGGCAAATCGAAAAAGGCTGCCGGGCCTGAACTGGACAGGAAGCTGCGAACCTGATCGAAGTCGCGCAGCGGGGAAAGGCCGTCACCGGCCACCCTGCCCTTGAGCGGCGCTTTGAGCGTCGTCTTGAAAACACGGCGGCTCATCACCTCATCGAAGACACCCGATATCCGGACGAGAATGCGTCCGCGCACGAGATCGAAGGCACCGTGAAAGGCATACAGCAGCAGCGCCAGAAGGGCGAGCGCAATCAGCGACGGGATGCTGCGGCTCGGTATGACGCGGTCATAGACCTGCAGCATGAAGAAAGAGCTGGTGAGATAGAGCAGATTGACCAGTGCGCTTGCGACGCCGACGGCGATCAAGCCGCCGCGGCTGCGTCGCATCGCTTCTGCAGCGAGGTCCTTCCCGCCTTTCTGAGCTGGCGAGATGCTAAGTCCGTTCAATATCAGATCTCCGTGGAACGCTTGGACTGATTGTACAGGCAAATCAGCCATGGCTTCACAAACATATTGTGAGCAATACAATATGGTTAATGAATGGTTAATACATCATAACTTTGGCGGATTCCACTGTATAAAGTCAAATTGCTTTTGAAGGGAATCACTATACCATCAAAGCAATAAATTCTACTTTCAGGCGAGGATTACAATAATGGCCCAAGCTATTAGAATTAATGATGTTATCGACTCTTTCGGAATTGATACACACATCGATTATACGGATGGGAAATACTCTAATATCGCAGAAGTTGTTAAAGCCTTGGGGTACCTCGGCCTCGACACGGTTCGCGATCATGCTCCCACCCCCGCCTCCGATCCCTATGGTCAAGGCCATCTCGGGGATGCGGCGGACGCCGGCGTGAAATTCGTTTTCGTCTCGGGGCGCGATGACACTCCCGCCACCGTCGTCCAGCGGCTGCATGCCTTCGTGGAGGCGCATCCCGGTTCGATCGTCGGCATCGAAGGCCCGAACGAGGTCAATAACTGGCCGGTCTCCTATAAGGGATTGTCGGGAGAGGCAGCGGCGCTTGCCTATCAAAAGGACCTGTTCAACGCTGTGAACGCCGATCCGCTGTTGAAGGACATTCCGGTGCTCGGCTTTACCGGTTACACGGTGGCCTCATCCAACGATTACACGACGATCCACACCTATGCGAAGGAGGGCGACCAGCCCTTCTCCTGGCTCCAGCGCGAATCGGGCGACCAGATGCAAGCCGATTCCGGCAAACCGCTCACCGTCACCGAGATCGGCTATCACACGTCGCTTTCGGCCGATACCAATGGCGGATGGGAAGGCGTCGACGAGGCGACGCAGGCAAAGCTGCTTCTCAACACGCTGATGGACGGCGCCTTTCTCGGATCGAAGGGGACCTTCATCTACCAGCTTCTCGACGCCTATTCAGATCCGCAGGGCTCCGACCAGGAAAAACATTTCGGGCTGTTTCGCCTGGATTACTCCCCCAAACCGGCCGCAATCGCGATCCACAATCTAACGGAAATTCTTGATGATAACGGCGCAACCCAGGCAAGCTTCAATCCGGGGGCGCTCAATTATTCAATCAGCGGGCTGCCATCGACGGCGCGCAGCTACCTGACGGAAAAATCTGATGGCAGCTACCAGATCATCATCTGGAACGAGCCCGATATCTGGAACCAAACGACCGACACCGCAATCCAGGCGGCGACGAACAGCGTCAACGTCAACCTCGGCGGGGCTTTCGGGGCGGTACAGGTCTACGATCCGCTGACGGGCAACACACCGATCAAGAGCTTCAGCAACATATCCTCCCTGAATGTGGATGTGGTCGACCATCCGATCATTATCAACATAGCAGCGGGATCCGGTGCGCCGCAGGAGCCCGGCCACATCTATGGCGGCACAGGAGACGACGTCTTCACTATCACCGCCCCGACCGATATTGCCGACGAAAGCCGCGGCGGCGGGACCGATACCGTCATGTCGTCGATCACCTTCAGCCTGGCGGACAAGGCGCATGCGATCGGGGCCATCGAGAACCTGACGCTGACCGGAAATTCCAGTATCAACGCCACGGGCAATGAGCTCGACAATATTCTCGTCGGCAATTCTGCAGCCAACGTGCTGGATGGCGGCGCAGGCGCGGACCGCATGCAAGGCGGGGCTGGCGACGACACCTATATCGTCGACAACGCCTATGATGTGGTGATCGAAGCTGGCGGGTCCGGCAAGGATATCATCAAATCCTACGTTTCCCTCAACCTCGCGAACAAGGACGATGTGACCGGAACCGTCGAGAACCTGACCTTGATCGGGTCGGCGAATGTCGATGCGACCGGCAACGCTTCGAACAATATCCTCACCGGCAATGCCGGGAACAACGACATCGACGGCGGCAAGGGTGACGACCGGATGCTCGGTGGTCTTGGCAACGACACCTACAAAGTGGATTCGACAGGCGACATCGTCGACGAAACAGGTGGCAACGGCACTGACACCGTCAACGCGTCCATATCCTTCAATCTGGCAAATACGCTCGGCACGGTCGAAAATCTGAAGCTCACGGGCTCGTC
This sequence comes from Rhizobium sp. P1_E6, assembly GCF_056405875.1. Taxonomy (NCBI): domain Bacteria; kingdom Pseudomonadati; phylum Pseudomonadota; class Alphaproteobacteria; order Hyphomicrobiales; family Rhizobiaceae; genus Rhizobium; species Rhizobium sp. P1_E6. The sequence goes on from NZ_JBFUBG010000002.1 coordinate 182,548, forward strand.
GGCAATCAATGCCACAGGCAATGCCGGAAACAACATTCTGACTGGAAATACCGGAGATAACGTGCTTTCAGGCGGCGCCGGAAGCGACCAACTCATCGGCGGCAACGGCAACGATATCCTGAATGGCGGAGCTGGAGCCGACCACTTCGTTTTTAATGTCAAGCCCAACGCCTACGGTAACATTGACAGGATCGAGGACTTTTCGGAAAGCGCCGGCGACAAGATCGTGCTTGACCACAACATCTTCACGGCGATCGATACGGCGAATTTTTCCGCCGGAAACTTCGTGCTCGGCACCAAGGCTTTGGACACGAATGATCGACTGATCTATGACCAAACGGCCGGAAAGCTTTTCTACGACGCGGACGGAAGCGGGCGCGGCGCTGCCGTGCAGGTCGCAACGCTCTCCAATCTGGCGACGCTTCATCACGACGATTTCCTGTTCCTCTAAAGTCAAACTACCTCAAGCGGCGGACCTGCATGGGGCTCCTTTCCGGAGCCCCTTTTTCTGCTTGTCGCATACCGGGCATGGACACATTGTCGATGCGCCCCACCGGCCAGGCGGAGAGACCACTGCCCTGGACCGTCTATCATCGCGGCCGCCTTCCTGACCAACGGCGTGCGCATTTCGTCAGGGCGTCAGCGGCTCCCGTTCATCAGGATATTTTCGTCTGGCTACAGCGAGCGAAGCTCTGTTCGCCGGCGACCAATGTCGTCCGGGCCGGTTCAATTTGCTCGTCGCCCTCCCGTGCTCTTAGCCAATATCGGGCTGCTTTATAGCGGCACGCCCGGCGATACGATCTTTGTTGCAGCGGGCGTTCTTACATCCGGTGTTTCTGCTGACGCGGATCTTCAAACGAGACAACCCCCGACAAGTTACTTGCATCATGCAAGTGACTTCTGTAGTGACTTGCATGATGCAACGAACAAGCTTCGCCAACTTCAAATGCCCGGCAGCTCGCGCGCTTGACAGTGTCGGCGACTGGTGGAGCATGATGATCCTTCGCGACGCCTTTCATGGGCTGATGCGTTTCGACGAATTCCAAAAGAGCCTCGGCATTGCGCCGAACATCCYGACACGACGGCTCGCGCATCTGATCGATGAAGGACTGTTCGAGAAGCGCCTCTATAGTGAGCGCCCTGCTCGCTATGAATATGTGCTGACCGACAAGGGACGCGATTTCTTTCCCGTTCTGATGGCCCTGTTTTCCTGGGGGCGCCGACATGCACCCGAAGACGATCTCGCCTTCCTGCTCGGTAATGCCGCCTCCGGCGAGGAACGCCGGCCCATCCTGGTGGATGCAAAGAGCGGCGAAGAACTGAAACCCGAAAACACCTGCCTGCTGCCGGGACCGGCCGCTAACGATGGCGACCGCGAACGGATCGCCCGCATGCGCGCTTACTACCTCGGCCTCGACGCCTAGGGCATTTCCGTTTTTCTTCGAGCAACGGGAATGCCCTATCTCTTTGTTTTTACGCAATTCCGAACGCAAAACTACTGCGCATTTTTGCTAGAATTGCTTCAGAAAGGACAAATCCATGGAACGCATTGTTGTCACCGGTATGGGACTTGTTTCGCCGCTCGGCGTTGGCGTCGAGACGGCTTGGAATCGGCTCGTCGCTGGTGGTTCCGGCCTGCGCGTACTGCCTGAAGACGTGGTCGGCGATCTCGCTGCCAAGGTCGGTGGGGTCGTGCCCTCCATCGAGGAGGACACCGAAGCCGGTTTTGATCCCGACCGCGCCGTTCCGCCCAAGGACCAGAAGAAGATGGACCGCTTCATCCAGTTCGCGATGATGGCGACAGACGAAGCGGTGCGCCAGGCCGGCTGGATGCCCGAGGGCGTGGATGAGCGCGAGCGGACGGCAACGATCATCGGCTCCGGCGTCGGCGGCTTTCCGGCCATCGCGGATGCCGTGCGCACAGCTGAAACGCGCGGTGTGCGGCGACTCTCGCCCTTCACCGTGCCTTCCTTCCTCGTCAATCTCGCGGCCGGTCAGGTCAGCATCCGCTACGGCTTCAAAGGGCCGCTCGGCGCACCGGTGACGGCTTGCGCGGCAAGCGTTCAGGCCATCGGCGATGCAGCTCGCCTGATCCGATCCGGCGAAGCTGACGTCGCGATCTGCGGTGGCTCGGAAGCCTGCATCGACAAGGTGAGCCTTGGCGGCTTTGCCGCGGCACGCGCACTCTCGAGCGGTTTCAACGACAGGCCTGAACTGGCCTCCCGTCCGTTCGATACGGCGCGGGATGGTTTCGTGATGGGCGAAGGCGCCGGCATTCTGGTCATCGAAACTCTGGAGCATGCGCTGGCACGTGGCGCGACACCGCTTGCCGAGCTCGTCGGCTACGGCACAGCTGCCGATGCCTATCATATGACAGCCGGACCGGAGGATGGCGATGGCGCCCGCCGGGCGATGGAGGCAGCATTGCGGCAAGCGAGAATTCCGGCTTCCGAGGTCAAACATCTCAACGCCCATGCGACCTCGACACCGGTCGGCGACAGAGGCGAGATTGCCGCGATCGGCACGATTTTCGGCCGCGATGGCGGCATTGCTGTCAGTGCCACCAAATCGGCGACCGGTCATCTTCTGGGTGCAGCCGGCGGTCTCGAGGCGATCTTCACCATCCTTGCGCTGCGCAACCAGATCGCCCCGCCGACGCGCAATCTGGATACGGCAGACCCGGCTGCCGAAGGCATCGATCTCGTCGGCAAGGTGGCCCGTAAGGTGGCGATGGAATATGCGATCACCAACGGCTTCGGTTTCGGAGGCGTCAATGCCAGTGCCCTCTTCCGCCGCTGGTCCTGAGCCCCTGGGTTTTATCGGCCTCTTTCCTTGCGCGCAAAATAGCCTACACTTCGGCTGACATAGCCGGAGATGTCCCATGCGCGCTTTCCTTGCAGTGCTCGTTCTGTGTGCCGTATCCGCGATGTCAGGCATGGCTGCCCATGCCGAAGATCCGGTGCAGACGACGCAGTCGATGATCGAGGAACAGATCAGGGCGTTCCTGAAGGATGACGCCGACACGGCCTATTCCTTCGCGGCACCTGGCATCAAGGCAATGTATCCGGACAAGAACGTCTTCTTCGCCATGGTGAAGAAGAGCTACGAACCGGTCTATCATCCCGGCAACTATGCCTTCGGCCGCAACAGATCGATCGACGACGGCGCGATGGTCTATCAGGAAGTGTTGATCTCAGGCCGCGATGGCAAGGATTGGACGGCAATCTATCAGGTCGCCCGCCAGCCGGATGGAAGCTACAAGATCAACGGCGTGCAGATCGTCCCAAATGCCGACAGCAAGGGCATCTGATCAGACGGGTTCGAGATCGCCCCTCGCCCATTCCTCTGTTGTCTCGGCCATGAAATCGGCGAAGCGGCCTTCGGCGATCGCCTTCCGGATGCCCTGCATCAGTTCCTGGTAATAGTTCAGATTGTGCCAGGAGAGCAGCATGCCGCCCAGCGCCTCGTTGGCACGAACCAGATGGTGGAGATAGGCGCGGGAATAATCACGCGTTGCCGGGCAGTTCGACTGATCGTCGAGCGGGCGCATGTCTTCCGCATGCCGGGCATTGCGGATATTGACCTTGCCGCGGCGGGTGAAGGCGAGCCCGTGGCGGCCCGAACGGGTCGGCATTACGCAATCGAACATGTCGATACCGCGTGCCACTGATTTCAGCATATCGTCAGGCGTACCGACGCCCATCAGGTAACGCGGCTTTTCACTTGGCAGGACGGGAAGTGTCGTTTCCAGCATTCTCAACATGACATCCTGCGGCTCACCGACGGCAAGACCACCGACGGCATAGCCCTTCAGGTCGAGCTCGGCGAGCTTTTCAGCCGAGCGGACACGCAGGGCCGGTATATCGCCGCCTTGCACGATGCCGAACATCGCCTTGCCCGGCTGGTTGCCGAAAGCGACCTTGCAGCGCTCGGCCCAGCGCAGCGACATTTCCATGGCGCGCTCGATTTCCTTCGGTTCAGCCGGCAGCGCGACGCACTCATCGAGCTGCATCTGGATATCGGAGCCGAGCAAGCCCTGGATTTCTATGGAGCGTTCCGGCGACATGTGATGCAGGCTGCCGTCGACATGCGACTTGAAGGTCACGCCCTGCTCGTCGAGCTTGCGCAGGCCTGACAAAGACATGACCTGGAAACCGCCGGAATCCGTCAGGATCGGGTGTTCCCAGCGGATGAGCTTGTGCAGGCCGCCGAGGCGGGCGACGCGTTCGGCCGTCGGGCGCAGCATCAGGTGATAGGTATTGCCGAGGATGATGTCGGCACCCGTCTCGCGGACCTGATCGAGATACATTGCCTTGACCGTGCCAACAGTGCCGACCGGCATGAAGGCCGGCGTGCGGATCGTACCGCGCGGCATGGAAACTTCACCGAGGCGCGCACCGCCATCGGTCTTCTTGAGGGTGAACTGGAAGTTCTCGGTCATTTGTCTTTCCGGAAAAGAAGGCTGGCGTCGCCGTAGGAATAGAAGCGGTAGCCTGTCGAAATGGCATGTTCATAGGCCGCGTGCATGGTGTCGAAACCGGCGAAGGCCGAGACCAGCATGAAGAGCGTCGAGCGCGGCAGGTGGAAGTTCGTCATGAGGATATCGACCGCCTTGAAGCGGTAGCCGGGCGTGATGAAGATGCCGGTCGCGCCAGCCCAAGGCTTGATCTCACCACCCTCTTCGGCAGCGCTCTCGATCAGCCGCAGCGATGTCGTGCCGACGCAGATGATGCGTCCGCCCCTCTCCCGTACGGCATTCAGCCTCGCAGCGATCTCGGCGCTGACATAGCCGCTTTCGAGATGCATCTTGTGATCGTCGGTATCGTCGGCCTTGACCGGCAGAAAGGTGCCGGCACCGACATGCAGCGTCACGAAATGCCGTTCGATACCGGCCTCGTCGAGTGCCTCGAACAGATCAGGCGTGAAATGCAGGCCGGCGGTGGGTGCAGCGACAGCGCCCTCCTCCCGCGCATAAATGGTCTGGTAGTCGGCGCGGTCGCGTTCGTCCTCCGGACGCTTGGCGGCGATATAGGGTGGCAGCGGAATATGGCCGACGCTGGCAATCGCCTCATCGAGCGTCGGGCCGGAGAGATCGAAGGAGAGCGTCACCTCACCCGCTTCGCCCTTTTCCTCGACGGTAGCATCGAGCGAGCCGAGCATGCAGCTTTCGCCGCCATGGCCGAAGGCGATACGGTCGCCTTCCTTGATGCGTTTTCCGGGCTTGGCGAAGGCCTTCCATTTGTTGGCGCCGATACGCATGTGGAGTGTGGCAGAAACCTGCTGGCCGCCGGCGCCCTCGCGATGGCGAATGCCTTCAAGCTGGGCTGGAATGACTTTGGTATCGTTGAAGACCAGCGCATCGCCTGCCCGCAGGAAGGACGGCAGATCGGAGACCTGGTGATCGGAAAACACTATCTGCGCATTCGGATCGACGACGAGCAGGCGCGCGCTATCGCGCGGCTCGGCGGGCCGCAGCGCAATGCGTTCATCCGGCAGGTCGAAATCGAAGAGGTCTACGCGCATCCAGGCACTTTCAGGCAAAGCGAAACCCGCCCCGCGCTCTCGCGCCTGGGCGGGTTTCAGCAGAAATCACAATCAGACGTCGGCGGCAACCCGCAAGGAGACGATCGAATCCGGATCGGAAACGGGTTCGCCCTTCTTGATCTTGTCGATGTTGTCCATGCCTTCGATGACCTGACCCCAGACGGAATACTGCTTGTTCAGCCACGGAGCGTCGGTAAAGCAGATGAAGAACTGGGAATTTGCCGAGTTCGGGCTCTGCGAACGGGCCATCGAGCAGGTGCCGCGAACATGCGGCGTTGCGGAGAATTCAGCCTTGAGATCGTCCTTCGAAGAACCACCCATACCGGCGCGGCCCGGGTTGAAATTCTCGCCGCCCTTCTTTCCGAACTCCACATCACCCGTCTGCGCCATGAAGTCGGCGATGACGCGGTGGAAGACCACGCCGTCATAGGCCTTCTCGCGCGCGAGTTCCTTGATGCGCTTGACATGCTCGGGCGCGACCTGCGGCAGAAGCTGGATGACAACCTTGCCCTTGGTGGTTTCCAGAATGATGGTGTTTTCCGGATCCTTGATCTCGGCCATTGTCGTTCTCCTTCTCGTCTTGAACTTACTTCTTGCCCATCGTGACCTTGATCATGCGGTCAGGATTGCTGACTTCGCCGTTCTGGCCTTCGCCCTTCTTGATCTTGTCGACGTTTTCCATACCGGAGACAACCTTGCCGACGACCGTGTACTGACCGTTCAGGAAGGAACCGTCTGCAAACATGATGAAGAACTGCGAGTTGGCGGAATTCGGATCCTGCGAGCGCGCCATGCCGACCGTACCGCGGACGAAGGGCGTCTTGGAAAATTCAGCCGGGAGGTCGGGCAGATCGGAACCGCCGGTGCCGGCCTGGCTCGCATCAAAGTTCTTTTCCATGTTGCCGTATTTCACGTCGCCGGTCTGGGCCATGAAGCCGGGGATAACGCGGTGGAAGGCGACATTGTCGTACTCGCCCTTCTTCACCAGCGCCTCGATCTGCGCCACGTGTTTCGGCGCGACATCAGGCATCAGTTGAATAACGACCGGGCCACTCTTCAGCTGGATGGTGACGTAGTGATCGGCAGCCTGCGCAAGAGCGTCGCCCGCGAAGGAGGCGAGATAGAGCACGCCGGCAAATGCAAGATAAAAGAGTTTCATGTGAGCTCCGTTGAGGCGATGCCGCCTTAGGCTTTGCGCTTGGATTTCAGGGCTTGCAAGACGGCGGCCGGCACGAAGGCACTGACATCTCCACCCATGGCTGCGATCTGTCGCACCAATGTGGCGGTAATAGGCCGCGAGGCCGTGCCTGCCGGCAGAAAGATGGTCTGGATATCGGGCGCCATCTGCCGATTCATGCCGGCCATCTGCATTTCGTAGTCGAGATCAGTGCCATCGCGCAGGCCGCGGATCAGAAGGCTTGCGCCATGCTCGCGCGCGGCGTCGACCACAAGGTTATCAAAAGAGACGACGTCAATATGCCCGCTCTTTTCCGGCAGTACTTCGGCCAGCGAGGCGCGGATCAGCTCTGCCTTTTCCTCAAAAGAGAAGAGCGGCGCCTTGCCGGGGTGGATGCCGATCGCGACGATCACTTTCTCGGCGACGTTCAGCGCCTGCACCAGCACGTCGACGTGTCCATTGGTGATCGGGTCGAAGGACCCCGGATAGAAAGCTGTCGTCATATGGCCCGGCCGTTCGTTTGACGCCTTTTGTCATGGAAGCCGTCTTCCCGCAAGTTATTTAGCCTAGCTGCCAGCGCTGCTGAACGATGAATGAACGGCACGTTCAAGACCGTTTCAGATACGATCTGCTTTACTCGGGCCATCAACACAGCCGCTGCCGGTCCCGGTGGCGGTCCTCCCGGAAAGACTGAGATCATGCTGATCGTCCTTATTGCAATAGCCGTTATTTTTTCGCTGCTTACGGAGCTTTTCTACGGTTATCTCGCAGATCGGCATCAGCTCGGCTGGGTGCGCCCGGAAGTCAACGAACATGCGGCCATCATGCGTCAGCTTGGCCATATGCGCCAACCGGTTTGAATTCTGAACGGCAGATGAACACGGTATTCAAGGTCGCTTCAGATCACGGTTGTTAAACACCCCGCCAACATCCGGCGGGAACCAATTTAAGACGGATGCGTTCAATGATCGACACATATGAGATGCGGAAGCGCGGCAGGAAGGGGATTAAGATGCCTGGCAAGATCACCATGATTAACATGCTCTGGATGGTAATGATTACGGGCATGCTGACTGCCACAATCGCTCTCTATGACAATCAAAAGGTCGATGCCTCCAAGGTATATGGTCCGTTCGCTTCGGCTCGCGCCGCAAGCGTTCTCGGCCAGTACTGAGGGGCGTGAACGCAACTCCCCACAGAAAGGAACGCCACCATGTTCACGATCCTGACAGTTCTTACTGCACTCATCAGCATCATGTTCATAGTGTCCGTGACTTCGACGATTTCCGCGCTGCGCCGTGAGAGCGAGGAAGTGAAGTCGCTGAACGAGAAGCACAGCACTTTCTAGGCTCTCCTCCCGGAGCAATAACAGCGAATACAAAGCCGGATGTTCTGCGTCCGGCTTTTTCGTCAAGTCGAAGCTGTAGGGCGAAGTGCCAGACAGCCGCTCTTCCGTAGCGGCAACACAAGAATGGCGCCTCTGCCGTAGAGCGCGCGCACGTAGTCGGAGCGCTCGCTCGTCACCACGACGTAACCCCTGCCCCATCGAAGGATGGAGACACCTTCCGGCAACGCGCCGGGCTTTATAGCGCGGGCACTGAAGACCATGGCGGCCGGCGCCTCGCCCGTTGCCGCAAAGACGAGCGCAAACAGCGCGAAGGCTGCGGCAACGACCGCTATCGCAACGCCTGTCCTGCGTGCCAAACGTGCCATCATACCATCGCCTGCCCCATGCCTCAGAAGTCAAATATATGCTCAAGGCCGGGATCAGCAATCTGCCGTTCCCGCAGCAGAGGCGCGAGATCTGCCATTTTGACCGACAGAAGCAGGCGGTCACTATCAAAACCGGTGCGTGGTAGGCGCGTGATCACCTCACCGGGGAGATTGTTCTGTTGCGAACCTGAGGGTACCGTCAGAGACACCATGATGTCGTCATTGCCGGCAATCTCGCGGATTGAACCGCCCGCCCTGGCGATATTCGAAAGGATATGAGTGAAGCGGTCATATCGGGGCGTCTCGATCACGACACCATCTGCGCTTTCCGAAACGATCGATACGTCCGGTATTGCAGCAAACGCTGATGTCGGCAGCCCCGATACGACGGAGCGGATCGTCAGCTTAGCCTGACCGGTCGCGGCCACAGCATCGGCGATCATCCCGGCATAAGCGATTTTGGCATGCCATTCGCCGCCAATCGCCAACCGGCGTTCCCAGCCTCGCAGCGGCGCTTCCACGGGTGCGGCCCAAAGCCGGTCGATCCAGGGTTGGAAAGGATATTTGTACCACGGGGTCTGGCGCAGAAAGGCAGCGTAGTCGATCGCCATATCGCGGGCGATAAGATCCTGCGGCGTCTTTTCGCTGCCGCGCCAGAGCGCGAAAATGTGACCGATCGTTTCCTCGTAGGCGGCCTTCATGCCCATTTCGAGCGTGAAGCTGACGCCGATGGTGGCGATCATCATCCGGGTTTCTGTGTCGGCACCACCGTGGCGGTCGGCTATCCGCGTCAGCGCACAGTCGGCCACCCAGAAATCCTTCACGCTGGAAAGATAGCCGAAGCCATGTTCATCACCCGTCTTCAGGGTCTCGGCCAGGCCGTCATAAGCGTAGACGATATGCCATTCCGGATAGGTTAGATAGGTATTCGCCTCCTGCCGCCGGAATTCGGGATCCGATATCAGCGGCAGGTAATTATCCGCTTCAGGATCGGCATGGCAGAAGGTTTCGACATAGGCAGCGGGGCTCAGCAGCAGAAGGATGGCGACAACGAGAACCGCGAGCATCCAGCCGATGATTTTCAGAAACCGCCGCATCATGGCGCCTCGCGGCGGAAGATATAGCTGGACGCGATCGCGACACCGCCGAGAAAGAGATGCGGCAGGTTGGCGAGAATCTTGAACGTGATGGGTAGGTTCTGAATGCCGTAGTTGACGATACCGAGGTCGAGGTAGCCCGACCCGGTGATCAGCCCAAGCAGACCATCGCCGAAATAGAGCAGGCCGAAATAGAAAAGGAAGTTTCGGGACGCACGGGCCGACAGGAACGCCGCTGTGCCCGCCCAGGCGGCAGAGGCAAGGTGCAGGCTGTCGTCGTAGATATCCAGCGCGAAGATACCGAAGGCTCGACCTTCCGCATCCGTCAGTCCCGGGATGTAATTCAACGCCGCCGCAAAGAGCAGAGCCACGGTGTAAAGCACAGCAATAAGCCGAAGCCTGGACATGCAAATCCTCCTAGAGGCTTCCGAGATAACGATTCCAGAAATGATTGCGGAAAATTAGACCGGGATCCAGCCGGCGCTTGGCCACTGCAAACTCCGGGGCGCGCGGATAAGCACGGATAAACTGATCCTGCCGGGCATGCGGCCGGTACGGCAGATAGTAACTGCCGCCAATATCAAGCACGCGCTCGATCAGCGCTTCGGTCATCCTCTGCATATCGGCCTCGCCTCTGACGGTCTTTTCCTGAGAGAAGAGCATGACGGCGGCAATGCGAGGCTCCGTAGCGTAAGCCAGTACGCTGTCGCGGTCTGTATTCACGTAGCGCAGCGTGATGTTGAGGAGTTGCTGATAGGACGCCGGAATGACATCCCGGCAGGCCGCAACGAAATCGGCAAAGCGCGATGGCGAAACGAAATATTCGTGCAGGATGTCGGTGCGGAAGGGAGTGCGATCATCGAGCGTGATGACGGGTTCGTTCATCAAGCTGTTGCGTGTCGACTGCGCTGATATCGACGGATTGACGACAGCCTCGGTCCACCAGCGAAGATGTTTGGCCGTATCCCAACCGAGCTGTGCTCGGAAGATTTCACGCGAAACGTGGCTGATGAAACCGGAGCCGGAGGCCGGAGGAATATTCGCCTGGTCAGCAGCGGCGCGATAGGTGATCAGCAGCGCATCTTCAAAAAAGCGGTCGAGCGAAATATCCATACGGCCGTAAGCCATATTGATCGAGCCGTCGCTCGCCAACAGCTCGGCAAAACGCCGTCCGAGATCCTCTCCTGCCAGATGTTCAAAGGTCGGCTGCAACAGCACGTTTGGCACCATATCGAGCTCGAGTTCGGTAATGACTCCGAAAAGGCCATACCCGCCCATGGCGTGATTGAAGAGTTCGGCATTCTCACTCCGCGAGCAGGTCAGCAGATTGCCGTCCGCCGTCATCATACTGATGGAGCGGACTGTGCTGCCGCACGCGCTGAAGGGAACCGGCCAGCCATGGGCGTTGACCGAAAAGGTGCTGGCAACGCCGAAGTCATTGTTGGACTGCATGACGGCGGGCGAAAAGCCTATCGCATCGAGCTTGGAGATGATCGTCGACCAGCGCGTGCCGGCGGCGACACGATAAGTCTTGGCGGCCGTATCCGCCTCCAGCCAATCCTGATCCAGCGTCAGAGCCGTACCGTTTTCGGCGAGGCTCTGGCCGCCCATCGAATGGCGTGCGGCGCTGGCGATGAAGGGCCTGTTGGCCTTGACCGCCTCGGCAAGTGCCGCGCGCAATTGGCCGATCATCGCCTCCTGCGGCGGCTCCTTCACCGTCAGATGTGCGGCGACCCGCGTCGGCGTCAGCTCTCCCGCATCATTAAGAATGGTCGTTGGGTCTTCGAGGGGAGGTTCCGCTGGAAAGGCCGGTCCCGGATCGCTTTGCGGCTGAAGCAGGAAACGCCCCGCCGCAACACCGGCTGCGGCCGAAATACCGGCGAGCACCCCGCGCCTTGTCCACTTGCCCATAACATTCCCCCTCCGGACGAATCGGCAAGTCCTTCATAGCGCAATAAAAAACCGGGCGGCAGGGGCCGCCCGGTCTGCAATGAGAAAGTGCTGAATTATTCAGCCGATGGGGTTTCGTCTGCTTCGCCCGCAGCAGGAGCTTCGCCTTCGGAAGCGGCAGCTTCGTCACCGTTTTCCGCCGTCTCTTCCTCTTCCGGCTCGCTGATACGCTCGACGGAAACGACCTTCTCATCCTTGGCGGTCGAGAAGATCGTGACGCCCTTGGTCGCGCGGCTGGCGATGCGGATGCCGCCAACAGGCACGCGGATCAACTGGCCGCCATCGGAGACGAGCATTATCTGATCGCCGTCGTCGATCGGGAATGCGGCGACGAGTTCGCCGATTTCACCTGTCTTCGACGTATCGGTAGCGCGAATGCCCTTGCCGCCGCGGCCGGAGATACGGAAGTCATAAGAAGACGACCGCTTGCCGAAGCCCTTTTCCGAAACCGTCAGCACGAACTGCTCGCGTGCCTTCAGCTCTTCATAACGCTCGTCGGAAAGCTGTCCCTCTTCGGTGACTTCTTCACCGACCAAAGCAATATCTTCTTCATCCACACCCGTTGCACGACGTTCGACGGCAGAGCGCTTCAGATAGGCAGCGCGCTCCCACGGCTCGGCGTCGACATGGCCGACGATCGTCATCGAGATGATGCGGTCGCCATCCCCGAGATTGATACCGCGCACACCGATGGAGTTGCGGCCGGCAAAGACGCGGACATCATCGACGGAGAAGCGGATGCACTGGCCGAGCGCGGTCGTCAGCAGGACGTCGTCCTGATCGGTGCAGGTCTCGACGGAGAGGATTTCATCCCCCTCCTCGTCCAGCTTCATGGCGATCTTGCCGTTGCGGTTCACCTGGACGAAGTCCGACAGCTTGTTGCGGCGGACCGTACCACGCGTCGTCGAGAACATGACGTCGAGGTTGTCCCAGCTGTCTTCGTCCTCAGGCAGCGGCAGGATGGTGGTGATGCGTTCGCCTGACGCCAGCGGCAGCATGTTGATCAACGCCTTGCCGCGAGAAGTCGGCGTGCCGATCGGCAGACGCCAGACCTTCTCCTTATAGACGATGCCACGCGAGGAGAAGAACAGAACCGGCGTATGGGTATTGACCACGAATAGCCGGCTAACGAAATCCTCGTCACGGGTGGTCATGCCCGAGCGGCCCTTGCCGCCGCGGCGCTGTGCGCGGTAGGTCGCGAGCGGCACGCGCTTGATGTAACCGAGGTGCGAGACGGTCACGACCATGTCTTCGCGGGCGATGAGGTCCTCATCATCCATCTCGAGACCACCATCGATGATCTCGGTGCGACGCGGCGTGCCGAACTCGTCGCGGACCGCGGTCAGCTCGTCCTTGACGATCGTCTGGATGCGGACGCGCGACGACAGGATATCGAGATAGTCTTTGATTTCCTCGCCTATCTTATTGAGTTCATCACCGATTTCGTCGCGGCCGAGGGCCGTCAGGCGGGCAAGGCGGAGCTCGAGGATCGCGCGGGCCTGCTCTTCGGAGAGATTGTAGGTCAGGTCCTCGTTGATGCGATGACGCGGGTCATCGATCAGGCGGATCAGACTTTCGACATCTTCCGCCGGCCAGCGGCGGGTCATCAGTTCTTCGCGGGCCGACTGCGGGTCGGGCGCCTGACGGATGACGCGGATGACCTCATCGATATTGGCGACGGCAATTGCCAGACCGACCAAGACGTGCGCGCGTTCACGCGCCTTGCGAAGCAGGAATTTGGTTCTCCGGCTAACGACTTCCTCGCGGAAGGAGACGAAGGCGCGGAGCATGTCGAGCAACGTCAGCTGTTCCGGCTTGCCGCCGTTCAGCGCCACCATGTTGCAGCCGAAGGAGGTCTGCAGCGGCGTGTAGCGGTAAAGCTGATTCAGGATGACGTCGGCATTGGCATCGCGCTTCAGCTCGACGACAACGCGGTAGCCCTGACGGTCGGACTCGTCGCGCAGATCGGAAATGCCTTCGATGCGCTTCTCGCGCACCAGCTCGGCCATCTTCTCGATCATCGTCGCCTTGTTCACCTGATAGGGAATTTCGGTGATGATGATCTGTTCGCGATCGCCGCGCATCGGCTCGATGGCGGCAACGCCGCGCATGATGACGGAACCGCGGCCGGTTTCATAGGCCGAACGGATGCCGGCGCGGCCGAGGATCTTGGCGCCGGTCGGGAAATCCGGACCTGGAATGATCTGCATCAGGTCCGGCAGCTCGATCGCCGGATCGTTGATCAGCGCAATGCAGCCGTCGATGACCTCAGACAGGTTATGCGGCGGAATATTGGTCGCCATGCCGACGGCGATGCCGCCAGCGCCGTTGACCAGCAAGTTCGGGAACTTCGCGGGCACGACCATCGGCTCGGAGAGCGTGCCGTCATAGTTGTCGCGGAAATCGACCGTTTCCTTGTCGAGGTCGTCGAGCAACGAATGGGCGGCCTTCTGCAGGCGGCATTCGGTGTAACGTTCGGCCGCCGGCGGGTCACCGTCGACGGAGCCGAAATTGCCCTGGCCATCGATCAGCGGCAGGCGCAGCGACCAATGCTGCGCCATGCGGGCGAGCGCGTCATAGATCGCAGCGTTGCCGTGCGGATGGTATTTACCCATCACGTCACCGGTGACGCGGGCGCACTTGACGTATTTCTTGTTCCAGTCGATGCCGAGTTCGGACATGCCGTAGAGAATGCGCCGGTGCACGGGCTTGAGGCCGTCACGCACGTCGGGAAGCGCGCGGGACACGATTACGCTCATCGCGTAATCGAGGTACGACCTCTGCATTTCCTCTATAATGGAGATGGGCTCGATGCCTGGCGGGAGCTTCCCGCCGCCGGGGGGTGTTTGCTCAGTCAAAACGGTTCACGTTCTCTTCTAGAATCACTTGAAGATTTATAGCGGAAAGCCTGTTCCCGCGCCAATTTAGCCAGGGGTTTTGAACAGGCTTTTGCGGTCGAAAGAGGGCAAATCGCGCCATTTGCCCGTGGGTAGGAGACAATCAGCGACCATGCATTTGCCAAATCGGAAGCCGCACATCACAATCATCAAAAACAAGCATCTATATGGGGTTTTGGAGAAGCGATGGCAAGCGCCGACCAACTGATCAACGCGTTTACGACGCTGCTCGTCACCATCGATCCGCCGGGGCTCGCCCCGCTCTTTCTCGGTCTCACTGTCGGCATGACCCGCCAGGAGCGCAAGCAGGTGGCGTTGCGCGGCTCGACCATCGCCTTCATCATCCTAGCCGTCTTCGCACTGTTCGGCTCCAGCGTGCTCGGCGTGCTCGGCATTTCCATCGGTGCCTTCCGGCTGGCGGGCGGCCTGCTGCTGTTCTGGATCGCTTTCGAAATGGTGTTCGAGAAGCGCCAGGACCGTAAGGAAAAGACCACGGAAGTGGCGATTACCAAGGATCATATCGAGAATATTGCCGTCTTCCCGCTGGCACTGCCGCTGATTGCCGGGCCGGGCGCCATTTCCGCGACGATCCTGCTGGGAGGCACCCTTCCCTCCACCGTCGAGCGGGCGCAACTGATCGGCGTTATCGCGGCCTGCTTGCTGATCACGTTGGTGGTGCTTTTCCTCGCCGACCGGCTAGACCGCTTCCTCGGCGTCACGGGCCGGGCAATCCTGACCCGCCTTCTCGGAGTCATCCTGGCAGCGCTTGCCGCCCAGTTCGTTATCGATGGGGCAAAATCGGCGCTCAACCTGATCAGCGCCACACCGACATGAAAACGGCGCCCTTGGGCGCCGTTTGCAAGACTACTGAACAAGACCGATCAAAACGGAATGTCGTCGTCGAGATCACGCGAGAAGTTGCCGCCGCCGGCACTACTACCGCCGCCGCTGCTTCCGCCACTACGTCCACCACCGCTACCGCTACGGCCACCGCCGGATGACTGCGCCGGCGCACCGTAATCGTCGCCATAACCGCCGCCACCGAAATCGTCGCCGCCACGGCCGCCGCCGAAGCCGGAGCCAGCACCGCCGCCCTCACCTCCGCGCCCGTCGAGCATCGTCAGCGTCGAATTGAAGCCCTGCAGCACGACTTCCGTCGAGTAGCGGTCGGCGCCAGTCTGGTCCTGCCACTTGCGGGTCTGCAGCGCGCCTTCGATATATAGCTTGGCGCCCTTCTTCACATATTGCTCGACGACCTTGCAGAGGCCTTCGTTGAAGACCACTACGGTGTGCCATTCTGTCTTTTCGCGGCGCTCGCCGGAATTGCGGTCGCGCCATGTTTCAGACGTCGCGATGCGGAGGTTGGCGATCGGCCGGCCATCCTGCGTGCGGCGGATTTCGGGGTCGGCGCCCACGTTTCCGATCAGAATTACCTTGTTCACACTGCCAGCCATATCATTTCACCTTACTGCCGCCCTGACCGGCGGCGTTCAAAACCATCGACATACTCTAAACCATAGAGGACAAGCGGTGCGCATCCAGCCCCGCTTAATCCACAAGGAATTTTGTTCTTTATTTGTTCTATTTATTCGCTATGATCCTGTCAACAGAATCGAAAACCTTTGTTGTTCCGGACATTCAGCCTCGACTCGCCCACCGGCATCACTACATAAGGGCTGTTATTCCCCCAAACGACTTGAAGCAGAGACGATGAGCGAACTGAAGACGATCTCCATCCGTGGCGCGCGTGAGCATAATCTGAAGGGCATCGACCTCGATCTGCCGCGCAACAAGCTCATCGTCATGACCGGCCTCTCCGGATCCGGCAAGTCCTCGCTTGCCTTCGACACGATCTATGCCGAGGGACAGCGCCGCTATGTCGAAAGCCTTTCGGCCTATGCGCGCCAGTTCCTGGAAATGATGCAGAAGCCCGATGTCGACCAGATCGACGGGCTGTCGCCGGCGATCTCGATCGAGCAGAAGACGACCTCGCGCAATCCACGCTCGACGGTCGGCACGGTTACGGAAATCTACGACTATATGCGCCTCTTGTTTGCGCGCGTCGGCGTTCCCTACTCGCCTGCGACGGGCCTGCCGATCGAAAGCCAGACGGTCAGCCAGATGGTCGATCGGGTGCTGGCTTTCGAGGAAGGCACGCGTCTTTATATATTGGCGCCGATGATCCGCGGACGTAAGGGCGAGTACAAGAAAGAGCTGGCGGAGCTCATGAAAAAGGGCTTCCAGCGCGTCAAGGTGGACGGCCAGTTCTACGAGATCGCCGATGCGCCTGTTCTCGACAAGAAGTACAAGCACGATATCGACATTGTCATCGACCGTATTGTCGTACGGCCGGATATGGCATCGCGCCTTGCCGACAGTTTCGAGACGGCGCTGAAGCTCGCCGACGGCCTTGCCGTTGCCGAATTCGCCGACAAGCCGCTTCCGCCCGAAGAAACCTCGGCCGGCGGCTCGGCCAACAAGTCGCTCAACGAGACGCATGAGCGTGTGCTGTTTTCGGAAAAGTTTGCCTGCCCGGTTTCCGGCTTCACCATTCCGGAGATCGAGCCACGGCTCTTTTCGTTCAACAATCCCTTCGGCGCCTGCCCGACCTGCGACGGTCTCGGCTCACAGCAGAAGATCGACCCTGATCTGATCGTGCCTGAGCCTGAGCGCACGCTGCGCGACGGCGCCATCGCGCCCTGGGCCAAGTCGACCTCGCCCTACTACAACCAGACGCTCGAAGCGCTCGGCAAGCATTTCGGCTTCAAGCTCGGCAGCCGCTGGAACGATCTCCCCGAAAAGGCCAGGGATGTCATCCTGAACGGCACCGAGGAGAAGATCGAATTCCATTATGCCGACGGCGCACGCACTTACACGACCTCGAAGAATTTCGAGGGCATCGTGCCCAATCTCGAACGGCGCTGGAAGGAAACGGATTCCGCCTGGGCGCGCGAGGATATTGAGCGCTTCATGTCGGCAGCCCCCTGCCCGTCCTGCAACGGCTATCGCCTGAAGCCTGAGGCGCTCGCCGTGAAAATCAACAAGCTGCATATCGGCGAAGTCACCCAGATGTCGATCCGCATCGCTCGCGACTGGTTCGAGACGCTGCCGGCGACCTTCAACGCCAAGCAGAATGAGATTGCCGTGCGGATTCTCAAGGAAATCCGCGACCGCTTGCGGTTCCTGAACGATGTAGGCCTCGAATATCTCAGCCTGTCACGCAATTCCGGTACGCTGTCAGGCGGTGAAAGCCAGCGTATCCGGCTTGCCTCGCAGATCGGCTCCGGCTTGACCGGCGTTCTCTATGTACTCGACGAGCCGTCGATCGGCCTGCACCAGCGCGACAATGCACGGCTTCTCGACACGCTGAAGCACCTGCGCGACATCGGCAACACGGTCATCGTCGTAGAGCATGACGAGGACGCGATCCTGACGGCCGACGATGTGGTCGATATCGGCCCGGCAGCCGGCGTGCATGGCGGCCAGGTAGTGGCGCATGGCACGCCGCAAGAAATCATGGCCAATCCGAAGTCGCTGACCGGGAAATATCTCTCCGGCGAACTTGGCGTGACCCTGCCCGACGAACGCCGCAAGCCGAAGAAGGGCAAGGAGATCAAGGTCGTCGGCGCCCGCGGCAACAATCTGAAGAATGTCACGGCGGCAATTCCGCTCGGCGTCTTTACGGCGGTGACGGGTGTTTCGGGCGGCGGCAAGTCCACCTTCCTGATCGAGACGCTTTACAAGTCGGCGGCGCGTCGCGTCATGGGTGCGCGTGAAATCCCTGCCGATCACGATCGCATCGATGGCTTTGAGCATATCGACAAGGTGATCGACATCGATCAGTCGCCGATCGGTCGCACGCCGCGTTCGAACCCGGCGACCTATACCGGCGCCTTCACACCGATCCGCGACTGGTTTGCCGGTCTGCCGGAGGCGAAAGCGCGCGGTTATCAGCCGGGCCGCTTCTCCTTCAACGTCAAGGGCGGCCGCTGCGAGGCATGCCAGGGCGACGGCGTCATCAAGATCGAGATGCATTTCCTGCCTGATGTCTACGTCACCTGCGACGTCTGCCACGGCAAGCGTTACAACCGCGAAACGCTCGACGTCACCTTCAAGGGCAAGTCGATTTCCGACGTGCTGGATATGACGGTGGAAGAAGGCGTCGAATTCTTCACCGCGGTCCCGGCGGTACGTGACAAGCTGCAGTCACTTTTCGATGTCGGCCTCGGTTACATCAAGGTCGGCCAGCAGGCCAATACGCTGTCGGGCGGCGAGGCGCAGCGCGTCAAGCTCGCCAAGGAATTGTCGAAGCGTTCGACGGGCCGCACACTTTATATTCTCGACGAGCCGACCACCGGCCTGCACTTCCATGACGTCGCCAAGCTTCTGGAGATGCTGCACGAATTGGTCAATCAAGGCAATTCTGTCGTGGTCATCGAGCACAATCTCGAGGTCATCAAGACGGCCGACTGGATCCTCGATTTCGGTCCTGAGGGCGGCGACGGTGGTGGCGAGATCGTGGCCGTCGGCACACCCGAGACGATCGTCAAGGAGAAGCGCTCCTATACCGGCCATTTCCTCAAGGAGTTGCTGGAGCGGCGGCCGGTCAAGAAGACGGTCGCAGCAGCGGAATGACGATGCGGCTCGCCACGATTGCGGAACTGCCTGCGGTCGTGGCGCTGACATCGGCTGCCTATCAGCCCTACACCGATCTTTTCGGCTATCCGCCGATCCCGGTGACGGAAGATTATGTGCCGCGCATCGAGCGAGGCGAGGTCTGGCTGCGGGAGGCGGACCGCGCGGTGGTGGGACTTTCCGTCATCGAGCGCCACGCCGACCACGTGATGCTTTTCAGTATCGCGGTATCGCCTGACGCTCAGAAGGCGGGACATGGCGTGGCCATGCTGCGCTGGCTGGAAGACAAGTCGCGGGAATGGGCCGTGACGGAGATCCGGCTTTATACAAATGCGCGCATGGAGCGGAACATTGCGCTCTATTGCGCCTTCGGTTTTCAGGAAACGGGTCGCCGGCCCAATCCCTATCGGCCAGGATGGACCATCGTCGACATGGCAAAGACGGTCGACGGGTCAAAGAAGGTTGGCGTGATCTAGGGGATCAAAAGCGAGGAGGAACAGATGAGCAAATCGGGCACGATCCGCGTGGGTATCGGCGGCTGGACTTTCGAACCGTGGCGCGGCCATTTCTTTCCGGCCGACCTCAAGCAGAAGGACGAGCTGAACTATGCCAGCCGCCAGCTTAAGGTTATCGAGGTCAACGGCACCTATTACAGCACGCAGAAGCCGGCAGTCTTCGCTAAATGGGCCGCCGACGTGCCTGACGGTTTCATCTTTTCGCTGAAGGCAACGCGTTACACCACAAACCGGAGGGTGCTTGCCGAAGCCTGGGAGTCGATGGAGAAATTCCTGTCGTCGGGTATCAGCGAACTCGGCGATCATCTCGGCCCTCTGCTCTGGCAGTTCGCACCGACGAAGAAATTCGAGCCCGATGATTTCGAAGCCTTCCTGAAGCTGCTGCCGGAAAAGCAGGACGGGCTGAAGCTGCGCCATGTCGTGGAGGTCCGCCACGACTCCTTCAAGGTGCCGGAATTCGTGGCACTTCTTGAGAAATACGGCGTGGCGCCCGTCTGCGCCGAGCATTTCGACTATCCGATGATTGCCGACGTGACGGCGGATTTCGTCTATACCCGGCTGCAGAAGGGATCGGACGATATTCCGACCTGCTATCCGGAAAAAGAGCTGGAGGACTGGACCAAGCGGCTTCAGATATGGGCCGAAGGCAAGGTTCCCGACGATCTGCCGCTGATCGACAAGGACAGGAAGGTCAAGGTCGAACCGCGCGACGTCTTTGCCTTCATGATCCATGAGGGCAAGGTCAATGCGCCGCATGGGGCAATCGCCCTGCAGAAACACGCTGACGGCTGATCGCTCAAAAAGGCAGCGCGTGCGCGGCGAGATCTTCGGCCGTCAGCCCCTTGCCGGCGCGCTGCCCCGCCTCTCCGTGCAGCCAGACGCCGGCAGCTGCTGCCTCGAAGGCCGGCAGGCCCTGGGCGAGCAGGCCGCCGATGATGCCCGCAAGTACATCGCCCGAGCCGGCGGTCGCGAGCCAGGCCGGTGCATTGGTATTGATCAGCGCCCGGCCGTCCGGCGAGGCGATGACGGTATCGGCGCCCTTGTAGATGACTGCTGCGTTGGCGCGACGAGCAGCGGCAAGCGCCTTGTCCACCTTGCCTGCCTTCTTGTCGGCGGCGATATCGGGAAAGAGGCGGGCGAACTCGCCGTCATGCGGCGTCAGTACAAGGCGCGGTTCTCCTGCGAACAGCTCGAAAAGCACCTTCGGATCATCCTTGAAGGAACTGATGCCGTCGGCATCGAGAATGAGATGGCGGTCGCACAACAGGGACACAAAATCGCGGGCCTTCTTTCCGATACCGAAACCGGGGCCGAGAACGAAGGTCTGGAGGCGCGCATCCCCGAGCCAATCCTCCAATGCAGCCGCATCGTCGATGGCGTGCAGCATGATGGCAGTCAGGTGAGCGCCGTTGGCGGCAAGAGCTTCAGTCGGCGCCGCTATGGTCACCAGCCCTGCCCCAGCCTTCAGGCCCGCCATGGCCGACATGCGGGCTGCCCCTGTCTTGCTCGCCTCTCCTGAAAACACGACGAGATGGCCGCGCTTGTATTTGTGTGTCTCCAGCCGTTCGGCAGGCATGGCGGCGCGCCAGGCAGCGGGCGTGTTCTCGGCTACGAGGCCGCTCGTCTGCGCCCTGATGATACGTCCTGGAATACCGATATCGAAGACTTCCAGCTCTCCGCAGAGCTCCCTGCCCGGCATCAGCAGATGGCCGGGTTTGCGAGTCATGAAAGTCACGGTATGTGCCGCGCGGAAGGCAGCGCCGAGCACGCTGCCGGTGCGCCCGTCGAGACCGGATGGCAGGTCAATGGCGATGACGGGAATTTTGGCAGCGTCGATCTTGCCAATCAGATGAGCCACATCGGCCGGAACATCGCGCGCGAGGCCGGCCCCGAAGAGACCATCGATAACAATATCGCCTAGTTGCGGATCATAGTCGCCGATATCCAGTCCCTTCCGCGTACAGGCAGCCCTCGCCCGAGCTGCGTTACCCTTCAGCCTGGCCGGATCGCCGAGATGGAAGATCTCCGTCCGCGCACCGCTCTCCAGCATGAGCCGGGCGACGACATAGCCGTCGCCACCATTGTTGCCGGGACCGCAGAGGACGGCAAAGCGCGAGGCGCCCGGATAAAGGCGCAAAGCCGCAGCCGCGACCGCGGCCCCCGCCTTCTCCATCAGGCCATAGGAATCGATTCCGGATTCGGCGGCGGCCTTATCGGCTGCAGCCATTTCGACAGGCGCCAGGAGGAGATCGGAAAGATGTTTGCTCATGCCCCCATTCAATTGAAAAAGCGCCTAAAAAACAACCGCATCATTGCCAAAACAAAAGAACGAATTTTGAGCATTTGCCTGTTTTTTCATCGACTCGAATTGCACCTTACAAAATCGAGGACAGCAGGATTTTTTTGAATTTCGCGGGATTTTTATCATAAATGCGGTCTTGTTCACTTGGTTTTTCATTAAAACGACACGGAAACTCAGGCAAACAGGGCTGCACGCATAAAATTCCGCGATTTTTTGAGCAAGACGGATTTCAAACTGGCACGATATCTGCATCATATCCCGCGAGCGGGACAGTTCCTGCTTTAACGGGAGAAGCGGAGAGACATTTTCTCATGAAAAAGATCGAAGCGATCATTAAGCCTTTCAAGTTGGACGAAGTGAAGGAAGCCCTTCAGGAAGTCGGACTGCAGGGTATCACCGTCACGGAAGCGAAGGGCTTCGGTCGCCAGAAGGGCCATACCGAACTCTACCGCGGCGCCGAATATGTCGTCGATTTCCTGCCGAAGGTGAAGGTTGAGGTCGTGCTCGCAGATGAAAACGCGGAAGCCGTCATCGACGCGATCCGCAAGGCCGCGCAGACGGGGCGCATCGGCGACGGAAAGATTTTCGTTTCCAACGTCGAAGAGGTCATCCGCATCCGTACCGGTGAAACCGGTATCGATGCCATCTGATCAGCTTTGCCTTTCGACGAAGCTCACCCATCCTCATCGCACATAACGTAACGTCATCACAAAACAGAGGAAGCATCTAATGGCGACCGCTAGCGAAATCCTGAAGCAGATCAAGGAAAACGACGTAAAGTTCGTCGACCTGCGCTTTACCGACCCCAAGGGCAAGCTGCAGCACGTAACGATGGACGTCGTCTGCGTCGATGAAGACATGTTCGCCGATGGCGTCATGTTCGACGGTTCCTCGATCGGCGGCTGGAAGGCCATCAACGAGTCCGACATGGTGCTGATGCCAGACACCGAAACGGTGCATATGGATCCGTTCTTTGCCCAGTCGACAATGGTCATCGTCTGCGACATCCTCGACCCGGTTTCCGGCGAAGCCTATAACCGCGATCCGCGCGGCACCGCCAAGAAGGCCGAAGCCTATCTGAAGGCCTCCGGCATCGGCGACACGATCTTCGTCGGCCCGGAAGCTGAATTCTTCGTCTTCGACGACGTCAAGTACAAGGCCGATCCCTACAATACCGGCTTCAAGCTCGATTCCACCGAACTGCCGTCGAACGACGACACCGACTATGAAACCGGCAACCTCGGCCACCGTCCGCGCGTCAAGGGCGGCTATTTCCCGGTTCCGCCCGTCGACAGCGCCCAGGACATGCGTTCGGAAATGCTGACGGTTCTCTCCGAAATGGGCGTCGTCGTCGAAAAGCACCACCACGAAGTGGCTGCTGCCCAGCACGAACTCGGCATCAAGTTCGACACGCTCGTTCGCAACGCCGACAAGATGCAGATCTACAAGTATGTCGTCCATCAGGTCGCCAATGCCTATGGCAAGACGGCAACCTTCATGCCGAAGCCGATTTTCGGCGACAACGGCTCGGGCATGCACGTCCACCAGTCGATCTGGAAGGGCGGCAAGCCGACTTTCGCCGGCGACGAATATGCAGGCCTTTCGGAAAGCTGCCTCTACTATATCGGCGGCATCATCAAGCATGCCAAGGCGATCAACGCTTTCACCAACCCGTCGACGAACTCCTACAAGCGTCTCGTCCCGGGTTACGAAGCACCGGTACTGCTCGCCTATTCCGCGCGCAACCGCTCGGCTTCCTGCCGCATTCCGTTCGGCACCAACCCGAAGGCAAAGCGCGTCGAAGTCCGCTTCCCGGATCCGACCGCCAATCCCTACCTCGCCTTCGCTGCCATGCTGATGGCAGGCCTCGACGGCATCAAGAACAAGATCCATCCCGGCAAGGCCATGGACAAGGACCTCTACGACCTGCCGCCGAAGGAACTGAAGAAGATTCCGACCGTCTGCGGCTCTCTGCGCGAAGCGCTCGAAAGCCTCGACAAGGACCGCAAGTTCCTGACGGCCGGCGGCGTCTTCGACGACGACCAGATCGACGCCTTCATCGAACTGAAGATGGCCGAAGTGATGCGCTTCGAAATGACGCCGCATCCGGTCGAATACGACATGTACTACTCGGCATAAGACAGGAAATGGAAGCCCCGGTTCGCCGGGGCTTTTTTCGATCCGGAGGCCACAGAGGTCGATGGGCAGATGACAATCATGTGACGCAATCCCGCAAAAAATCTTGATTTGTGGGGGACCGATCACCAAATCAGGTGAGAAAGGAAGTCGTACCATGAAAGAAAAACTAGCAAAGTTCAGTATAGGCGAAGTGGTCCGGCACAAGGTTTTCCCGTTTCGCGGCGTCATCTTCGACGTTGATCCAGAGTTCGCGAATACGGAAGAGTGGTGGAATTCCATTCCCGCGGAAGTCCGCCCCAGCAAGGACCAGCCGTTCTACCATCTGCTTGCGGAGAACGACGACAGTGAGTATGTCGCCTATGTTTCCGAGCAGAACCTGATGAGCGACGAAAGCGATACTCCGCTTCGCAATCCGCAGGTCGAGCAGATCTTCGACCGCAGCCCGACAGGCCAGTTCAAACCCAAGATGAGCTTCGCCCACTAAGTCGGATGACATAACCTCAATAACAAGGCCCCGCATCGCGGGGCCTTTTCTTTGGCAACAAAAAACCCGGCCTGAAGCCGGGTTTTCCGCGAATTCCTGAAAGTCCCGATTACTGGGCCTTTGCTGCCTTCTGGGCGTCTTCCAGCTTCTTGCGGGCTTCTTCAGCCTTCTTCTGCATGCTGTCCTGCAGGCTGCGCTGGCTTTCGGCAAGCTTCGATTCGGACACCGGTTCGCCGTCATAAGCGCCGGTGAAGCCTTCGAGCGAAACCTTGATCGGGTTCGGAGCGCGGCGGAAGTTGATCGAGGTGAAGACCACGTCGCTGCCCTTCTTGAGGCTTGCGATCATGGCGTCCGTCAGCGGGATTTCAGCCGTGCACTTGTCCGGCAGGCAGACGGCGTAGTCGAGCTTCTGGCCCTTGCCGCCGTCGATCTGCATCGCGATGCCCGGGGGGATCAGGCGTGCGGCCGGAACCGAGACCTGAAGGATCTTGCGATTGATCTTGCCGGAAACCGAGATCAGGCCAACGGCCGTGACGAGCTGGCCGCCGTTTGCGAGAACCAGGTTCTGAACAACGCAGATGTCGTTGTCTTCCTGCTTGCTGCAGGTCTTGTACCAGCCGAGGCGCGGTGCACCGACGGCCTGTGCGGGAGCGTCAGCCGACGCTGCCGGAGCCTGGGCCGCCGCATCCTGTGCGAAGGACGAGACCGGAGCCGAAGCGCCGAAAACCACTGCCATAACGGACAGTGCTGCCCGCATTTTCTTTTCAGACTTGAACATCATAACGAATTCCGTCTCCTGATATCCGTTGCGGGGCTACGTTCGGCCGCCCCAACCACCGGGTCGTTCGGCACTCCACCTCTTAAAAAAATAAGGCAAATGCATGACCCCAAAACTTCGGGTCACGTGTTACATCGCAGCGTTGAAGATATCCAGCATTTCTTTGGCAATTTCGCGGGCATTTTGGCACATAGGTAAAGAAAGCGGCGGTCGCGGTTGGAATTGCGTGCTCTCATGCTACCCTTCCGGCGAATCGTGCCCATTGCCGTGCATCAAGGAATTTCAGCAATGCTCCGGATCGCCATTCTCGCCGCTTTCATCCTTGTCGCCGGTGCCGTCGCCGCGGACCCAGTGCATGGTATCGCCATGCACGGTGCGCCGGCGTTGCCTGCCGATTACAAGAACTTCCCTTACGTCAATCCCGACGTGAAAAAGGGCGGGAAAATCACCTATGGCGTGGTCGGCACATTCGACAACCTGAATCCCTTCATCATCAAGAGCAACCGGACAACGGCGCGTGGCATGTGGGACCCGCAGTTCGGCAATCTTGTCTATGAGGCGCTGCTGCAACGCTCCAGTGACGAGCCTTTCACGCTTTACGGCCTGCTGGCGGAAACTGTGGAATGGGACGAGGATCGCACCTTTCTTCAGTTCAATCTTAATCCAAGGGCCAAATGGTCGGATGGACAGCCTGTGACGCCGGAGGATGTCATCTTCTCCTTCGAGCTGCTACGCGACAAAGGTCGTCCGCCATTTTCCAGACGCCTCGATGTTGTTTCCAAGATGGAAAAGGTCGGCGAACACAGCGTGCGTTTCACCTTCAACGACAAGGCCGATCGCGAAACACCGCTGATCTTCGGCCTGTTTCCGGTCCTGCCGAAGCATGTGATCAATGCCGAAACATTCGATCGCACGACCCTGACGCCGCCTGTTGGATCCGGCCCCTATAAAGTGAAAAGCCTCAAGCCCGGCGAGAGCATCACATACGAGCGTGATCCGAACTATTGGGGCAAGGATATTCCAGCCAAGGTCGGCATGGACAATTATGATCAGATCAGCGTGCAGTATTTCCTGCAGGATACGACACTGTTCGAGTCCTTCAAGAAAGGCGACATCGACCTTTACCTTGACGGCAATCCCGGGCACTGGGCCAATGCCTACGATTTCCCGGCCGCCACGTCAGGCTCCGTCCTGAAGGATGTGTTCGAGCCAAAACTGCCAAGCGGCATGCTGGGCTTCGTCTTCAATACGCGTCGGCCGATATTTGCTGACATCAAGGTGCGCGAGGGCCTGTCGCTGGTCTTCGACTTCGAATGGGCCAACAAGAATCTCTATTCCGATGCCTACAAACGCACGCAGAGCTTCTGGCAAAACTCTGACCTCTCAAGCTTCGGCGTGCCGGCGGATGCCAGTGAACTGGCGCTGCTTGGACCGATCAAGGACCATATCGATCCCGCCATTCTCGACGGCAGTTACAAGCTGCCGGTGACCGACGGCTCAGGACGCGACCGCAAGGTGCTGAAACAGGCGGTCGATATCCTCAAGGAAGCGGGATATACGATCAAGAACGGCAAGATGGTCGATGCAAGCGGCAAGCCGCTTGTCTTCGAGATCATGACGCAGAATCCCGACCAGGAAAAACTTGCTGTCGCCTATCAGCGCTCGCTGCAGACGATCGGCGTTGCAGCCTCGATCCGGACCGTTGACGATTCGCAGTATCAGAGCCGGACGAACACGTTCGACTACGACGTGATCATGAAGAGCTATACCTCGTCACTGTCGCCCGGCAACGAGCAGCTCGGTCGGTGGTCTTCGGCTGCACGTACGCGTGAAGGCACGGACAGCTTCGCCGGGGCCAACGATCCCAATCTCGATACGCTGATCGACCATCTCTTGCGGGCACGCTCTGCCGAGGATTTCACCGCATCCGTGCGCTCCTACGACCGGCTGCTGCTCTCCAACCATTATGTGCTGCCCCTATACCACGTCGACCAGCAATGGGTGGCGCGCAACAAGCGCATCGGCCATCCCGACGCCGTCCCGCTCTACGGCTATCAGCTGCAGACCTGGTGGGATACGAGCGCGCAGTAATCACATCATCAGGCGCACCGTTCTATTTCCTTTCTCTTGCCTCGGCCTTCCTCTAAAGATCGTCGAAAACATCTTCTATGCGATCGAGCCAACCGTCATTGAGGGATGGCAAAACAAGGAATCACAATGGAACGCATCACCATCGACGTTGTCTCCGATGTCGTCTGCCCCTGGTGCTATCTCGGCAAGGCGCGGTTGGAGCTGGCGATCGCCGAGGTGCAGGATGAAATCGGCGTCGATATCAATTGGCGCCCTTACCGCCTCAACCCGGATTATCCGCCCGAAGGCGTCGACCAGAAGAAGATGCTGGAGCAGAAACTCGGTGGCGCCGAACGCGTGGCTGAGGCGCACAAGATGCTGACCGGCTATGGCCGCGACGTCGGCATCAACTTCAATTTCGAGGCCATCAAGATCGGACCGAACACGCTCGACGCGCACCGGCTGATCCACTGGGCTGGTGTCGAGGACCGGCAGAAGCAGGAGGCAGTCGTCTCGGCGCTCTTCAAGGCCAATTTCGAGGAAGGCCGCAATGTCGGCGATCATGAAGTGCTGCTCGCTATTGCCGAGAAGGCAGGCCTGCAGCGCTCCGTCATTGCCGCCCTGTTCGCTTCGGACGCCGACGGCAGCGTCATCCTCTCGGAAATCGACGCAGCGCAGCGCATGGGCGTCAATGGCGTGCCGTTCTTCATCTTCGACCAGCAGTACGCCGTCAGCGGTGCTCAGACGCCGGATGTGCTGGCAGGCGCCCTCAGGGAAATTGCCGCAGCAAAGGCCGAAGCACGCGCCGGGATGAACTGACGCCGCCTGCCATCAGAACCACGCCTTCAGTCGGGCAGTCCGGTTTTCGCCGGGCTGCCCTTAGTTTTTCGCGAGTTCCGCAAGCTGCGTCATGATGACGGCTGCACCTTGCAGGCGCTTTTCCGGGGTCGGCAGGTCGCGTGTCAGGAACAGGCTGTGGTCGGGGCGGATCTTCGCCATCGCACCCTGCTTGCCGATATAACCGACGAGATTGGCCGGGTTCGGGAATTCCTTGTTGCGGAACTGCACGACGACGCCCTTTGGGCCGGCATCGAGCTTCTCGACATTGGCGGTACGGCAGAGCGACTTGATATAGACGATCTTCAGCAGGTGCTGGACCTCCACCGGCATTGGGCCGAAGCGGTCGATCATCTCGGCACCGAAGCCATCGATTTCCTTGAGCTCGGTCACTTCGCCGAGGCGGCGGTAGAGCGCCATGCGCAGGTGCAGGTCGGGCACGTAACCTTCCGGGATCATCACGGTCGTGCCGACGGATATCTGCGGCGACCAGCCGGTATCCTGGATCTCGTCGACACCCTTCACCTCGGCGACCGCCTCTTCCAGCATCTGCTGATACAGCTCGAAACCGACTTCCTTGATGTGGCCGGATTGCTCCTCGCCGAGCAGGTTGCCGGCCCCGCGGATATCGAGGTCGTGGCTTGCGAGCTGGAAGCCAGCGCCGAGCGTATCCAGCGACTGCAACACCTTGAGGCGGCGCTCGGCGGTCGCCGTCAGCACCTTGTTGACCGGCAGCGTGAAGAGCGCGAAGGCGCGCACTTTCGAACGGCCGACACGACCGCGCAGCTGGTAGAGCTGCGCCAGGCCGAACATATCGGCGCGGTGGACGATCAGCGTATTGGCCGTCGGCACGTCGAGGCCGGATTCGACGATGGTGGTCGAGAGCAGGACATCGTAACGGCCCTCGTAGAAGGCATTCATGATGTCTTCCAGCTCGCCGGCCGGCATCTGGCCGTGGGCGACGGCGACCTTCAACTCCGGCACATCGGACTGCAGGAAGGCGTGCACATCCTCCAGATCGGCAAGGCGCGGGCAGACATAGAAGCTCTGGCCGCCGCGATAATGCTCACGCATCAACGTTTCGCGGATGACGAGGCTGTCAAAGGGCGAGATGAAGGTGCGCACCGCCATGCGGTCGACCGGCGGCGTGGTGATGAGCGAGAGTTCACGCACTCCCGTCATGGCAAGCTGCAGTGTACGCGGGATCGGCGTCGCCGAGAGCGTCAGCACATGCACGTCGCTTTTCAGCTCCTTCAGGCGCTCCTTATGCTTGACGCCGAAATGCTGCTCCTCATCGATGATCAGCAGGCCGAGATTGGCGAAGTTGATGCCGGCGCCGAGCAGCGCATGGGTGCCGACGACGATGTCAGTCTTGCCGTCGGCCACTTCCTTTTTCGTGAGCGCCAGATCCTTGGAGCCGACGAGGCGTGAGGCCTGCTGGATGCGGATAGGCAGACCACGGAAGCGCTCTGAAAAGGTCTTGAAATGCTGGCGGGAGAGCAGTGTGGTGGGCACGACGACGGCGACCTGAACGCCGTTCATGGCAGCGACGAAGGCGGCACGCAGTGCAACCTCGGTTTTGCCGAAGCCCACGTCGCCGCAGATGAGGCGATCCATCGGCCGGCCGGCGCCGAGATCGCCCCGCACAGCCTCGATGGCGTTTTCCTGATCTTCGGTTTCGTCATAGGGGAAACGGGCGGCAAATTCGTCGTAGAGCCCTTCCGGCGTCGTCAGAACCGGTGCATGGCGCGTCAGGCGCTCGGCGGCGATGCGGATCAGCGCATCGGCCATATCCAGCAGCCGTTTCTTGAGCTTGGCCTTGCGCATCTGCCATGCGCCACCGCCGAGCTTGTCGAGCTGCACTTCCGTGCCCTCGCCGCCGAACCGCGACAGGAGATCGATGTTTTCGACCGGCAGAAAGAGCTTGGCATCGTCGGCATATTGCAGCTCGAGGCAGGCATGCGGCGCACCGGCCGCCTCGATGGTGCGAAGGCCGACGAAACGGCCAATGCCGTGTTCGGCGTGGACGACAATCGAACCTTCGTCGAGGCCGGCGACTTCGGAGATGAAATCTGCCGCGCGTTTCCGGCGGCGGGAGCGGCGCACCATGCGGTCGCCGAGAATATCCTGTTCGCCGATGACGATGAGATCGCCAGACTCGAAACCGGATTCGAGGCTGAATACAGCCGCTGCCGCCTCACCCTTTGCCAGGCCGCCGAGATCCTTCAGCGCGGTGATCGGCTTGACCCGCTCGAGACCGTGTTCGTTCAGCACCTGTAGCAGGCGCTCGAGCGAACCCTCGGTCCAGGCGGTAATGACGACCTTTGCGCCGCCGGCGCGCTTGTCGGCAATATGTTTGACAACGACGTCGAAGACGTTGACGCGTTCGGCATCGCCGCCACCTTCGGCATTGGAGCGAGCCCAGCGCGGCCCCTGACGCGCATCGAGATTGACGACGCGGCGTGCCTCGCCCTCATGCTCGTTGAAAGGCGACACCCTGATAGCGTTGATCGCATCAAGCGTGTGCGCGAAGATCTTGCTGTCGAGATAGAGCTGGCCGGGGGAGACCGGCTTATAGGGCGTGCCCTGCGCCATCTGGCCCTTGGCCGGCTGGCCGGAATTCAGGCGTGCATCATAATAGTCGTAGACGAGCTTGGAGCGCTCTTCGGCCGCTTCACGCACCGTGTGATCGGTGACGATGCGGAAGCCGGAGAGGTAATCAAACACCGTATCCAGCTTCTCGTAGAAAAGCGGCAGCCAGTGTTCCATGCCTGGATAGCGGCGACCTTCGGAAACGGCCAGGTAGAGCGCATCGTCGCGGGTGGCGGCGCCAAAGGTGGAGAGGTAGTTCTTGCGGAAACGGCTGATCGTATCCGGCGTCAGCGTCACTTCGCTCATCGGATTGAGATCAAGGGAACGCACCTGGCCGATCGTGCGCTGGCTTGCCGGATCGAAACTGCGGATCGATTCCAGCGTATCGCCGAAGAAATCCAAGCGGACCGGTTCTTCCGAGCCAGGCACGAAGACATCGAGAATACCGCCGCGCACGGCATATTCGCCGACCTCGCGCACCGTTGCTACGCGTTCGAAGCCGTTGCGCTCCAGCCGGCCGGCGATATCCTCCATGCGCACCTGATTGCCGGGGCGCGCCGAGAAGGTCAGGCTTTCGATGATATCCTGCGGCGCCACCTTCTGCAGCATGGCATTGGCCGTCACCAGCACGATTGCCGCATGCGGCTTCTTGCGGTGTGCGATCAGGCCGGAAAGTGCCGCGAGGCGCCGTGCCGAGGTATCGGCGCTCGGCGAGACGCGGTCATAGGGAAGACAGTCCCAAGCCGGCAGCGTCAGAACCGGGATATCGGGAGCGACGAAGCCCAGCATCTGTTCCAGATCGGCCATGCGGTGACCGTCCGACAGCACATAGGCGACGGGTTCGCCGCTGCGGGCGAGCTCGGCAAGCAGCAGCGGCTCCATGCCCGCAGGCACGTTGCCGATCGTCAGCGGCTCGGCGGCGGCTGCGAGCTTCCTGGCATCAAAACCTGGGATCATTCCGGCTTCCTGGGGGTCTCGAAATCGGGTTTGTAGGCGGCAATGCGGGCAAACATGGGCGTCTGTAAATGCTCTGGCGTCGGCCAGGTTCCCATGATCCAGCGCACGAGGTCGTTGTCTTCTTCGGCCATGATCGTCTCGAACTCGTCGAGCTCGGCTTCGCTCATGGTGGGAAGTTCATTTTCGGCGAATTGGCCGAAGACAAGGTCCATCTCTCTGATGCCGCGATGCCAGCAGCGGAACAGAATCCGGCGGCGTCGGGGATCGAGACCGGCGCTCGTGAGCGTTACTCCTGTCATGGCATCACCTTCCTTGTTGATGCGCCTCTATAGACCCTCGAAAGCGGCTTGTCAGCCTTGCCAAGGCCCTATTGTTCATCGCATTTTGACGCCCATGCGCCCCGCCATTCTCGACCCGCTGTTTTCTCCCGTTTCGGGCCTTCCGGGCGTCGGCCCGAAGATCTCGGAGCTTTTCGTCAAGCTGCTCGGACGCGAGACACCGGACGATTGCCGGGTCATCGACCTGCTGTTCCACGCGCCCCATTCACTGATCGACCGGCGCAACCAGCCGGGGATCGCGCGCGCGCCACAAGGAGCGATCGTGACGATCACGGCGCGTGTCGACCGGCATCAGGCGCCGCCGCGCGGCAATCGCAACGTTCCCTACCGGGTCTTCCTGCATGACGAGACCGGCGAGCTGACGCTCGTCTTCTTCCGTGGTCAGGCGGCGTGGCTGGAAAAGCAGTTGCCGATCGACGAGGAAGTGACCGTCAGCGGCAAGGTCGACTGGTTCAACGGCCGCGCTTCGATGGTGCATCCGGACTATATCGTCAAGGCAAGCGAAGGCGAGAACCTGCCGCTGGTCGAGCCGATCTATCCGCTGACGGCGGGGCTTTCTCCGAAGACCCTGCGCAAGATCATCGAGGCGGCATTGCCGCGCATGCCGGAGCTGCCGGAATGGATCGATCTTGCGCTAGCCCAAAAGCAGGGCCTGCCATCCATCCGCGACAGCTTCCATATGCTGCACGAGCCGCGGGATACGTCTGATATAGATCCGCAGACCCCTTCCCGCCGCAGGCTTGCCTATGACGAGTTCCTCGCCGGCCAGCTGTCATTGGCGCTTGTGCGCCAGAGGCTGCGCAAGGTCGCCGGGCAGCCGGTCCACGCAACCGGAGACATCAGCGGCAAAATACTGCAGAGCTTGCCCTTTTCGCCGACGCGCAGCCAGACCGAAGCCGTTGCCGACGTCCTGCAGGATATGGCCGGCGAAGAGCGCATGCTGCGGCTGCTGCAGGGCGATGTCGGCTCCGGCAAGACGCTGGTGGCGCTGATGTCGATGGCGGCGGTGATCGAAAGTGGCGGACAGGCCGTGCTGATGGCGCCAACGGAAATCCTCGCTCGCCAGCATCATGCGACGATTTCGAAATTCGCGGCCGCAGCCGGTCTCGGCGTCGAAGTGCTGACCGGTCGTACAAAGGGCCGCGAGCGCGAGGATATTCTCGATCGCATTGCGTCCGGCGAAGCGCAGATCATTATCGGCACGCATGCGCTCTTCCAGGACAGCGTCAACTACAAGAACCTGATGCTGGCTGTCGTCGACGAGCAGCACCGTTTCGGCGTGCACCAGCGGCTGAGGCTGACGGCAAAGGGCATCTCACCGCATATGCTGGTCATGACGGCAACGCCGATCCCGCGCACATTGGTGCTGGCAGCCTTTGGCGACATGGACGTTTCGAAGCTCACCGAGAAGCCAGCCGGGCGAAAGCCTATCACCACTATCACCGTGCCGACCGAGCGGACCGGAGAGATTGTCGGCAGGCTGAAGAGCGCATTGTCGGAGGGCAAGAAGGCCTATTGGATCTGCCCGCTAGTCGAGGAATCCGAAGAAGTCGATCTGATGTCGGTGGAGGAGCGGCACGCGACGCTCGTCTCGGCGCTCGGCCCGGGCATCGGCCTCATTCACGGACGCATGAGCGGGCCTGAGAAGGATGCCATCATGCTCGCCTTCAAGAGCGGCGAATTGCGGCTGCTGGTGGCGACGACCGTCGTCGAAGTCGGCGTCGACGTGCCGGATGCAACGATCATGGTGATCGAACATGCCGAGCGCTTCGGGCTGGCGCAGCTGCACCAGCTTCGCGGCCGTGTCGGGCGTGGTGACGAGGCGTCCACCTGCATCCTGCTCTACAAAGGGCCGCTCGGCGAGACGGGTCACTCGCGGCTTTCCATCATGCGCGATACGGAAGACGGTTTCCGGATTGCCGAAGAAGATTTGAAACTGCGCGGCGAAGGCGAAATTCTCGGGACGCGACAGTCAGGCACGCCTGGGTTCCGTATCGCCAGTATCGAGGCACATGCTGATTTGCTGGAAATCGCCCGTAAGGATGCGGCCTATCTGATCGAGCGCGATCCGGACCTGACGAGCGAGCGTGGCGAGGCCGTGCGTACGTTGCTCTACCTCTTCCGCCGCGACGAAGCGATACGGTTCCTCAGGGCCGGCTAGTCAACCTTGGAAAGCACCATCGGCTTGGGTCGCACGACCGGAAGATGTTCCGGGGCGACGAGGCCGCCTGATATCAGGAACTTGGCCGCATCCTCCGGGCTCATGTCGAGCATGACGATCTTCTCGCGCGGCACGAAGATGAGGAAACCTGCCGTCGGCACGGGTGTAGGCGGCAAAAAGACGGTGACCATATCCTGCCCCATCGCATTGAATTTCGAAGCGATTTCGCCCTTGGCATCGGTAGCGATAAAGATAAGCGCCCAGAGACCTGGCCCCGGATATTCGATGAGGCCGACCTTCTTGAAGGAATTCGACTGCTCCTTCAGCACCGTCTCGAAGATTTGCTTCACGCTTCTGTAGACAGTGCGGACCAGCGGCATGCGTTGGACGACGGATTCGCCGAAACGAACGATGCTCTGGCCGATGAGGTTTTTGCCGAGGAAGCCGACGATGGTGATCAGGATCACCGCAGTCAGCAGGCCGAAACCGGGAATGGCGAAGTTCAGATAGCTCTCGGGATTCCAGCGCGCTGGAATATAGGGCCGCACCCAGCTGTCCGACCAATGGATGAAGGTCCAGGTCAACCAGATGGTGATTGCGATCGGTGCGCAGATGATCAGGCCGGCGAGAAAATTATTCCTCAGCCGCATTGCGACCGGCACTCGGGGAGCCTTCTCGGTCATCTTTTTTGATGAACTCCGTTTCAGTCTTCAGACAGGCCGGGTCACCGGCCTTCCCCCTGTGTCCGCAGGCACAAAACTGCCAGAATTCGCCTTTTCGCACAACAGGTTTCAGCCCCTCGGGACTTACTCCACAGTCACCGATTTTGCGAGGTTGCGCGGCTGGTCGACGTCCGTGCCCATGAAGACTGCCGTATGGTAGGCCAGCAACTGGATCGGCAGGGAGAAGATCATCGGTGCGATGATCTCATCGACATTGGGGAGGGTGATCGTCGCCATGGTCGGCAGCTTCGAAGCGGCGGCACCGGCCTCATCGGTGATGAAGATGATGCGGCCGCCGCGGGCTGCGACCTCCTGCATGTTGGAGACGGTCTTCTCGAAGAAGCGGTCATAGGGCGCGATGACGATAACGGGCATGTTCTCATCGATGAGCGCAATCGGCCCATGCTTCAGCTCGCCGGCGGCATAACCTTCCGCGTGGATGTAGGAGATTTCCTTGAGCTTCAGCGCGCCTTCCATGGCAAGCGGGAAGCTGGTGCCGCGGCCGAGATAGAGCACGTCCTTGCATTTGGAGAGTTCACGCGACAAAGCCTCCATCTGCGGCTGGATGAGATTGACGACGCGGCTCATGATGCGCGGCATTTCGGCCAGGTGGCGCACCATCGCCTTTTCGTCTTCGGCGCTGATCGTGCCGCGGGCGCGGCCGGCGCCGATTGCCAGCGATGCAAGCACGGCAAGCTGGCAGGTGAAGGCCTTGGTGGAGGCGACGCCGATTTCGGGCCCGGCCATGATCGGGAAGACGGCATCGGATTCGCGGGCGATGGTCGATTCCCGCACGTTCACGACGGCGCCGATCTTCAGGCCGTTTTCCTTGCAGTAACGGAGCGATGCCAGCGTATCGGCTGTTTCGCCCG
Source organism: Rhizobium sp. P1_E6 (assembly GCF_056405875.1). Classification (NCBI taxonomy): domain Bacteria; kingdom Pseudomonadati; phylum Pseudomonadota; class Alphaproteobacteria; order Hyphomicrobiales; family Rhizobiaceae; genus Rhizobium; species Rhizobium sp. P1_E6. The sequence continues at coordinate 218,328 of NZ_JBFUBG010000002.1, forward strand.
ACTGGGAAATGAAGAGGGCTGCCTGCGAGGGCTGCAGCGGCATTTCGCGATAGCGGAACTCCGAGGCGACGTCGATTTCGACCGGCAAGCGGGCGTAACGCTCGAACCAGTATTTGCCGATCAGGCCGGCGAGATAGGCTGTGCCGCAGGCGGAGATCGCAAGACCGGTCGCCGCCTTGAAATCGATGGCGGATGCGTTCGGGCTGATCGTATTGGCAGCGAAATCCACGTAATGGCTGAGCGCGTGGGAGATGACCTCCGGCTGCTCGTAGATTTCCTTTTCCATGAAATGGCGGTGATTGCCTTTGTCGACCACATAGGCGGTCGCCTGGGAAATCTGCCGCGGGCGCTTGACCACCTTGCCGGAGAAATCGAGCACGGTCGCGCTGTCGCGGGTGATGATCGCCCAGTCGCCGTCAACGAGATAGGTGATCTCGTTGGTGAAGGGCGACAGCGCGATGGCATCCGAGCCCAGGAACATTTCGCCTTTGCCGTAACCAATTGCAAGCGGCGGGCCGGAGCGGGCTGCCATGATCGTGTCGGCGTCGCTCTTCAGCATCACGGCCAGCGCATAGGCGCCGGTGACGCGGTTCAGCATCTTCAGCATGGCTTCGCGTGGCGACAGGCCCTCACGCAGATACTTGGCCATCAGGTGGGCGACGACTTCCGTATCGGTCTGGCTCTGGAAGACTGCGCCGTCGTGGCTCAGCTCGTCGCGCAGCTCGGAGAAATTCTCGATGATGCCGTTATGGACGACGGCGACGCCTTCGACGAAATGTGGATGGGCGTTGGTCTCGTTCGGCACGCCGTGGGTTGCCCAGCGTGTGTGGGCAATGCCGGTCGTTCCCGGCAGCGGCTCGCTGTCGAGGCGCTTTTCCAGATTGAAGAGCTTGCCCTCGGCGCGACGGCGATCCATGACGCCCTCATGGATGGTGGCGACGCCAGCGGAATCGTAACCGCGGTATTCCAGCCGCTTCAGCGCATCGACAAGACGGCCCGAAACCGGCGCATTTCCGACGATCCCAACAATTCCGCACATGCAAACTTCCCCTCGGGCTTCAATCTTGAGGCCACTCCTAGCGATTCTCGCTTATTTCTCAATTGGTACGGCGGTCACTTTCGGTTTCCGCCCGTTACGGAAGAAGGCTCAGGATTTGGCCTTCTTGGCCGCCTTGATGGCAAGCGCGCGTTCGCGCAGCAGCTTGGCCCGCTCAGGCTTGATCTCCTGCCGGGCACGGCCGAAAGCGAGCGCCTCGGCTGGTACGTCTGCGGTGATCACACTGCCGGAGGCGATATAGGCGTTGTCGCCGATCGTAACGGGGGCAACCAGCGAAGAGTTAGAGCCGATGAAGGCATCCTTGCCGATAACAGTCTCGAACTTGTTCACCCCGTCATAATTGCAGGTGATTGCGCCCGCGCCGATATTGGTGCCGGATCCGATGACGGCGTCGCCGATATAGGTCAGGTGGTTGACCTTGGCGCCCTCGCCAATCTTGCCGTTCTTGACTTCGCAGAAATTACCGACCTTGGAACCGGCCGAGAGATCGGCACCCGGACGCAGACGCGCAAATGGACCGACGGTCGCACCTTCGCTGACATGGGCGCCTTCGATATGCGAGAAGGCATGAATGACCGCTCCGCTATCGATGACGGCGCCCGGGCCGAAGACGACGTTCGGCTCGATCAGCGCATCCTGGCCGATGACCGTGTCGTAGGACAGAAAGACCGTTTCCGGGGCGATCATCGTCACGCCTGACAACATCAATTCGAGGCGACGGCGCTGCTGCCAGAAACGCTCGATGTCAGCCAGTTCGGCGCGGGTGTTGCAGCCGGTCATCTCGACTTCCGGCGCGTCGACGGCCGTGACGCGGCCGCCGAGCGAACGGGCGATCTCGACGAGGTCGGTCAGATAATATTCGCCCTTGGCATTGCTGTTGCCGATGCGCGACAGGAGATCGAGCGCCTTGCGGCCGTTGATCGCCATCAGGCCGCTGTTGCACCAGGTGACTGCGCGTTCGGCATCCGTCGCATCCTTTTCCTCGCGGATGGCAATCAACTCGCCGTCCTTGACGAGCAGGCGGCCATAGCCCGTCGGGCGATCCGTGTGGAAACCGATAACGACAATGTCACTGCCCTCGGCCAGCGCCTTGCGGGCTTCAAGCAACGGGCCGGCCGTCTGCAGCGGCACATCGCCATAGGTGACGAGGATATCGTCATAACCTCCAGCAATCGCCTCGCGGGCGGCGAGAACAGCGTGACCGGTGCCGAGGCGCTGTTCCTGCAGGTAGGATTCGATCTTCACGCCACCGATATCGGCAGCCTTCGCCACCTTTTCGGCATCGCGGCCGACAACCAGGGCGACGGAGGAAATTCCGGTCGCGGCCACCGCATCGACGACATGGGCGATCATCGGCCTGCCGGCGACCTCATGCAGCACTTTCGACTTTGCGGATTTCATTCGCGTGCTGTCGCCGGCGGCGAGAATGACGGCAAGGCAGGTGCGTTCCATGGCAGACTCCGAGAATCCATTGCTAGGCGGCTGTTCTGCCGCTCATAGCAGCAAGGCGAGGCTTCAAAAAGACGAAATCGGCAGGGAAACGATTGGCTCGGCGAGCGCGGAGAAGGCTTCGTGGACGTGCTCCCTGCCCTCGACGATGACATCCTCCATCGCCTTGCGCGCTGCTGCGGTATTGCCTGCCGCGATGGCATCGACGATGCGCATGTGGGTTTCGGCGATGTTGGCGAAACCACTCTGCGAGGGCGGCGTGCTCATGCGGAACATGCCGACGAGCGCTGCCTCGATCAGCCCACCGAGCGTGCGCATGAAGGGATTGTGAGATACTTCTGAAACGGCGAGATGGAAGCGCAGGTCGGCAAGCGCGAGACTGTCGGCCGTGTGATCGCTTGCGGCCATGTCGAGCGCCAGGCCGCGCAGTAATTCGATCTCGGCCGGATTCGCACGCTCGGCCACAAGACCGGCTGCGAAGGGCTCGAAAGCAAGGCGGATGTCGTAGAGCTGCAGGAGGAATTCTTCGTTGACGCCGTTGGCGAAATGCCAGGAGATGATTTCGGTGTCGAACATGTTCCAGAAGTTCTTTTCCGTCACACGCGTGCCGACGCGCGCCTTTGCAACGACCATGCCCTTGGCTGCGAGCGTCTTCATCGTTTCCCGCAGCACCGTGCGCGAGACCTTGAAGCGCTGTGCCAGCTCGCCGTCGCCGGGCAGGATCGTGCCGACCGGATAGGTGCCGGCAACGATTGCCCGGCCGAGTTCATCGACGACATGCGCGTGGCTTGTTCGGGTTCTTCGCCCTGCCTTCCGGGTTTCAAGCGGTCTGTTGCGCAATCCGTCACTCCCCCTAGCCATATCTCCTGTTCAGACTGGAAAGGAAAAGGATGGCTTTCTGCATCACCATGAATGCAAAAAGCAGCAAGCCAATCAGGATCTTCGTCCACCAGCTCGACAGCGTACCGTCGAAGGTGATGTAAGTCTGAATGAGCCCCTGGATCAGCAGACCGATGAAGGTCCCTGCCACGAATCCCGCTCCTCCTGTCAGCAGCGTCCCTCCAATGACGACTGCTGCGATGGCATCCAGTTCAACGCCCACCGCCGCAAGAGAATATCCGGCAGACGTGTATAGGGAAAAAACGATTCCGGATAGGCCCGCCAGGAAACCCGACAGGGCGTAGATCTGAATCGTCGTGCGTGCCACCGGAACACCCATCAGCTGCGCCGTCTGCACACCGCCGCCCAGCGCATAGACATTGGTTCCGAAGCGGGTGCGGTGGGCGATGAAGATGCCGGCTGCGAAGACGACGAGCATGATGCCGCCGATCAGCGTCAGCCGTCCGCCGCCTGGCAGCCGATAGTAGAGGCTGGTCAGCGTGGAATAGTATTCGTGATTGATCGGAATGCTGTCGATCGACAGGACATAGGCCATGCCGCGGGCCAGGAACATGCCGGCGAGCGTGACGATGAAGGGCGGCATCTGCAGGAAGTGGATGATCATGCCCATGACCGCACCGAAGGCCGTGGTGATGATGAGAACGATCGCGAAGGCTGCCAGCGGGTGGATGCTGGTGTTCTGCAGAATGACGGCCAGGAAGACGCCGGTGAAGGCGATGACTGAGCCGATGGATAGATCGATGCCGCCGGAGATGATGACGAAGGTCATGCCCACGGCGGCAATGCCGAGAAACGCATTGTCAGTCAGTAGGTTGCCGATGACCCGCGTCGACAGGATGTTCGGATATTGCAGAGTGCAGAGCGCATAGGCGAGCACGAAGATCACGATGGTCGCAAAGAGCGGCAGGTATTTGGAATTCATTTGCGCCCCCCTGCGTCCGTCCGGCGAGTGAAGAAGTTGGCGAGCGACTGCATCGCTGGCGACTGGATGACCAGAATGACGATGATGATGACCGCCTTGATGATGAGATTGAACTCCGGCGGGAAACCGGAAAGCAGAATGCCGGTATTGACCGCCTGGATGATCATGGCGCCGATCAGCGAACCGATGATGCTGAAGCGGCCGCCAAGCAGCGAATTGCCGCCGACGACCACGGCGAGGATAGCGTCGAGCTCCAGCCAGAGGCCGGCATTGTTGGCGTCCGCCCCCTTGATGTCGGCGGCGACGATAATTCCGGCGATCGAAGCGCAGAGGCCACTCAACATATAGACAGCCATCAGCAACACCGGCGTCTGTACGCCCGAGAGCGTGCTCGCGCGTCTGTTGATGCCGACAGCCTCGATCAGCATGCCGAGCGCAGTCCGGCGAACCAGCAGAATGACCAGCAGGCCAGCGATCAGCCAGATGACGACAGGCATGGGTAGGAAGGCGAAGGAACCGCTGCCGAGAAAGATCAGCCCGTCATCGTTGAAGGTCATGATCACGCCTTCCGTAATGAGCTGAGCGATACCGCGGCCGGCGACCATGAGCACAAGTGTCGCGATAATCGGCTGGATATTGAGGATGGAGACGAGAAAGCCGTTCCAGGCGCCGCAAAGAAGGCCGATAACTACGGTCAGTACAAGAGTATAAGCAAGCGAATGGCCTTCGACGATCGACGAGGCCGCAACGGCACCGCAGATTGCGATAACAGCGCCAACCGAGAGATCGATGCCTTTGGTGGCGATCACGAGCGTCATGCCGATCGCCAACAGCGCCACGGGCGCCCCACGATTGAGCACGTCGATGATGCTGCCATAGAGGCGCCCATTTTGAACAATCACATCAAGAAATTGCGGGAAGAAGCTGAAATTCAAAAGAAGAACAACCAGAAGCGCAATCAATTGCGGCGCAAGACGAGAGCCCAGCACCTTCAGCGAGGCAGTCATGCGTCCTCCGTTCGTTTGTCGGCTGCCGCAATGGCGTCGACGATGCCGGCAGCGGTAATGCGCTCGCCGGTCAATTCAGCGATATGCTCGCGATCACGCAGCACGATGACGCGCGAGCTGTAGGCCACCAGCTCCTCAAGTTCGGAGGAGATGACGATCAGCGACATGCCCCTGGCGCACAGTTGCTCGATGAGCTTGATGATTTCGGCATGGGCACCGACATCGATGCCGCGGGTCGGCTCGTCGAGGATCAGGAAATCCGGATTGGTTGCGAGCCAGCGGGCGAGGATCGCCTTCTGCTGATTGCCGCCTGAGAGCAGCCGGATCGGCTTCTCGCGGTCGGTCGTGCGGATATCGAGCGCTCTGATGTATTCGTCAGCGATCGCGTTCTGTTCGGTACGAGAGAGCGGTCGCGCCCAGCCTCGGCGGGCCTGCAGGGCAAGGGCGATATTCTCGCGGATCGACAGGTCGCCGATGATGCCATCCGTCTTGCGATCTTCCGGGCAGAAGCCGAAGCCCTTGCCGATCGCGGCACGCGGGCTCGACAGCGTTACCGGCGCTCCATCGATCCTGGCGACGCCGCTGTCGGCGCTTTCGATGCCGAACATGAGTTCGGCGGTCTCTGTGCGCCCGGAGCCCAGAAGCCCGGCAATGCCGACGACTTCGCCGACACGGACCTCGAGATCGAAGGGTTTTACCTTGCCGCGTTTTCCAAAGCCCTCGAACGTATATTTGACCTCGCCGGCGGCAATGGTGCGTTCTTTGGCAGCATGTTCCGTCTGGGCGAGTTCGCGCCCGAGCATCATGGCGATCAGGTTCTGCCGCGGCAGTTCCGCTGCCTCATGTGTACCGACAAGCCGGCCATTGCGCAGCACGGTGATGCGGTCGCTGACTGCATAAACCTGTTCAAGAAAATGAGTAATGAAGACAATGCCTAATCCGCGCTTTTTCAAGTCATTTATGACACCAAAGAGCATTTCGACTTCATGCGTATCGAGACTTGCCGTTGGCTCGTCGAGGATGAGCACCTTGCCGGAGAGATCGACGGCCCGGGCGATCGCCACGATCTGCTGGACGGCGACCGAGAAGCGGTCGAGTTGCGCGGTTACATCGATATCGAGGCCATAGCCTGCCAGAAGCTCACGGGCATTTCTGTTCATGGTGCGGGCATCGATCATACCGAAGCGCTTCGGTTGGCGGCCGAGGAAGAGGTTCTCCGCAACGCTGAGATTGGAAAGGAGGTTGACCTCCTGGTAGACGGTGCCGATGCCGAGCTTCTGGGCGGCCAGCGTATCGGCCGGATCGATCTCGTGACCTTCCAGCGTCAGGCTTCCGCCGTCGCGGCGATAGGCACCCGTAATGCACTTGATGAGCGTCGATTTGCCGGCGCCGTTTTCGCCGAGAAGCGCATGCACCTCACCCCGACGTAGCGTGAAATCCACCTTATCCAGGGCGACGGCGCCGGGGAAGAATTTCGATATGCCGGCGGCTGCGAGAATATTCTCGAAATTGTGAACCATGAGGGTTGCTGTTTCCTGATATTGCGCCTTACGCCTGTACGAAAAACGGGCATGACGCCCTGCTGGTACCGGCAGTTCCGCACC